>CAYVDZ010000877.1:441-2717 GCA_964450575.1 uncultured Opitutus sp. | reverse complement strand
CGTGCCTGAAGGAAGCGTCGATGGCCAAGCTGTTCGCCAGCGAGATGGCCGAGCGGGTCTGCTCCAAGGCCATCCAGATCCACGGCGGCTACGGTTACCTGGAGGATTATCCGGTCGCGCGCTACGCCCGCGATTTCGCCTACGAACTTCCGCCCGAGACCGTGAAGTTGCTGTGGATGCCCTCGAGCGGCGACCAACCCGTGGACATCGATCTCATCTGCGACCTCGGCAATACCCGAACGATCGCGTTGCTGCTTGAAGATCACGGGGCCGTGGCCCAGGCCGGTGAGTTTGGCTTGCGCACGCACCCCGTGCGCTTCCTGCCGCGCGGCCTCTCGTTTGCATCGCGTGATGCCCGCGAAAACGTCGATGAGTATTCCGTCATCGATTCATGGGTGCTCGTGCATCGCTCGCCCTTTGCAAATTTGGAACCGCCGGCCAGTCTTGAAAAGCTGCGTGAGTTCAAAGCCCGCCTCGGTGCCGACGACATCACGGCCAAGCTCGCGGATCAGCGTTTCGTCGCGCTCGCTCCCGTGCTGGTGGGCGGCGGACGCGCGCCAACGGGGGCCGCGAAGACGCTCGCCCGGGCTGTGCTTTCCGACGACCAGCAAAGTCCCCAGTATTATCTCAGCAGTCCCAAGCGTTACGCGTGGGACGATCTCTCCATCGGTCTCGTGGCGCAGCATTGGGAGCAGATCCCCAACGAACACGACGCTGACGCCGGTCAATTTAAACCGCTCGGCGGCCTGATCCGCACCTTTATGCATCCGGCCGGGGAGGATTTCGATCTGCCGCTTTCCACGTTGCATAGCGAAGGCGTGCAACCCTTCGACAATGCCAGCGCGCTCGCGACTTACCCGCGCCGCGACACGGTGTGCTGGTTCGCGCTCGCGATCCTCGAGGCCGCGCACCGGCAGATGAACGCCCCGGATTTTCTCGAGGGCAAACCGCGGCCCAAGGTCGTCCGCCGCCTGCGCAATATTCGCGTGACCTACCCCTCGGGCTGGGCCGGTGAGGAGCGCGAAGCCTACCTCGGCCAGTGGCGGCGCGCAGCGCGGCTTTTTTCGCTCGCCCACTGCGAAAATCCGCTCCCGCGCGCCGAAGGCGGCGACGGACCGGCCGTCGTCACCCGCAACCTCGACGAGGCCGTGAGTTCGCAATTGCCGATTTTGTTTTCGGAACTGCGTAACCTGGGGCACGACGCCGACACGTGGTTTGACCTCTACGGCCTCGATGGCGATGTCACCATCATGAATATAGATATCGGCGGCGGCACGACCGACATCGCCGCCATCCGCTATTCACGCGCCGAAGAAGCCTCCGGCGGCAGCACCCGCAGCGGGCGCGTAACGCTCCGCCCCAAGCTGCTCTACAAGGACGGGCACACCGTCGCCGGCGACATGCTGGTCAAGCGCCTGATCGAAACCGTCGTCCTCCCCGCTTGGCTCGGCGGCAAGGGAGCCTCCGCTTTCGCCGGGAATACCGAGGCGCGCAACCTCATCGTCAGCCTGCTCAAAAGCCCGCGGCAAAATCCCGTCAACACGATCCTCCCCGGCGCCACCGCGCGACTCGGCCGGATCGTGCGTCTGGCCTTTGTCCCGTTGGCCAACGAAATCCTCCGACGCCTCACCGTCGCGGAGCGTGACGGCGCGGCCGCGATTCGCCCGATTCTCGTAAGCGATATCGCCGACAGCACCGCCATCCGCGAACTCAACAGCCTCGCGTTGCAGCTCATTATCCGCGGGTGCGAAATCTGGGGGAAACTCAAACCTCAGGACATGCGCCGCTATGGCAACCCGGGGCTGTTCAAACAGTGGTTTTCCACCCTTTGGACGCGCGCCGAAGGCTTGGCTGAGCTGCCTTTCCGTCCCGACGCCGAGATTCATGCCACCGTCGATGCGCTGAACCAGTGCGTGACCGGCGTTTTTGGCGGCATGATCGCCTCGCTCGCCGATCTCGTCGCCGAAAACGAGTGCAAGATGATCATCGTCTCGGGCAAGCCCTCCGAACTGCCGCAGGTGCGTCGCCTGGTGGTGCGCGAACTACCCCTTCCCGCCCAACGCATCCTGCAGGTGAAAGATTTCCCCGCCGGCGAATGGTATCCCTCCGAGTTCCTTGAAGCCGGGAAAATACGCGACGCCAAGACCGTGACGGTTGCCGGCGCGGCGTTGTTTCAAGACGTGCTCAACGGCAACCTCACGGGTTTCCAAATCGCGGACGGCGAGGCAGAGCTGACTGCATCCGAGTTCAATTGGGGCGTGATGAGAACCACACGC
>CAYVDZ010000877.1:0-431 GCA_964450575.1 uncultured Opitutus sp. | reverse complement strand
CCGACGAAGTGAAACCCGAACCGGTTTATCGCCTCGACCTCACCCAGGAAGCGACGGCGAACGGGGTGCTGCCCGCCGGCTTTAACAAGGCCGAGGCATCGATCCGCCTAGCCCTCGAGCTGAAGATCAAACCGGGCGTGGGTGAGTGCTTGGAAATCGTCCCGGGTAGTGTGCAGTTGCTCCGCCAAGGAGAGCCCGTCGCGGTCGACGCCTCCCATCTGGTTCGACTTCGGCTTTGCACGCTTATGGATGACGCTTTCTGGCTCGATTCACCCTCGTTCGAAGTCGACAGGGACCGGCTGTTTGCCGGGGCTTGAGTCGGCCGCGCCACACTCTTCCGCGATGGCCGCACCACGATTTGTCGTCCTAGCGCTCTTGATTGGTTGCACCTCCGGGCCGAGTGCGCGCGCGGGCGGCGACTTGGCCTCAGC
>CAYVDZ010000876.1:344-2718 GCA_964450575.1 uncultured Opitutus sp. | reverse complement strand
GTGCCGGAGTGACCAAGCTGGGGGAGGGAGGCACAGCCACAACCGCAGGCGGTGTTGTTGCCGTATCCAGTGGGGCCAGTAGCACCTCGGCACGTTCCGCGAAAACCGGCTTAACTCGAAAGGTTCGACGTTGGACCGCTGCGTGAATTTCCAGCAGTTGCTGGTGAACTAGTCGCTCAAGCAGGCGGCCGGTATCTCCGGGGTTGAGCCCGGCGACCGACGCAGCCTCCAACGGCCCAATCGATCCTTGGCGGAGGGTTTGAAGGAAGACGGCAGCCTCGGGGTCTGTGAGCGTAACACCCAAATGTTGTCGTGCCCAGTGCTCGCGTTGAGAAGTGATGAGCCTCTTCGGTAGAATAACCTCGAACGTTTGTTCAGAGCGCTCGTTTTTCAGGATCGGCGGAAGCCGCCCTAGCTGCCGCTGGTTGCTATAGATTGTCCGAATGCCCGTTCCGGCCTGTTCGCCAATGCCGATGCGCTGGAGCATGGACCTGACTCGCGGGTTTCGGACCGGTTTGTCGCCGGGCTGAAACAGCGCTTCTCCGCTCGTATAAGAAGCTCCCGGATTCCAAAAAAGAATCTGATCGCCGTAGAACGTGATAATCGCCTTCCGGCTCTGATCCCCAAAATCTTGGTGCGTGAGCAAATTCAGGAAGGCTTCGCGAAACGCGAGATAGTCCGGCGGAGCATCAGAGCCGTGGAGTGTGCTCGCATCGACCTGAAAAGGTCGGTCGGCGATACGCTCCGTGAAATACTGAACGCCTTCGCGCCAGCAACGGACGAGGTTGCCTTCCAACAAGCGACGATCATCCCAGCGTTCTTCCGGCATCAAGTCTGCCGATGATGCGACCAGCTTACGGACGTCTACGATTGCCCGCGCGAGGGTGCGGTTGATCGAGGTGGCATTGCCAAAGAGCAGCACCGCTGCGCGCGTGGGAAGGAGTGCTCCGCCTTCCGTGATGAGCAGTCCGAAGTGATTTAGAAACGCGGTGTTGTCACCAGCCTCGGTCTCGTGCGCGGGATAACGTCGGCTGAAAATGCTGCGATACCACGCGATGCTTTCGGTATCGAAGCAGGTGGCGAGATCAAGGTCGTGCAAGGGCTCGCTATCATAACTACGAGCGTCGGCATCGCGGATGAAGCGTTTGATTTCTTCGGCTGTGCAATGCTCGTCTCCTCCGCCTCGGCGAATGTAGGATTTGTTAAGTTCTCCATTGAGATGGACCGGCTTCTGTTCCCGTCGCACTTCAGGGACAAAGAACGCTAGGACCGTTTTCCCGTCTGCGGTTATGCAGGATTCTTCCACTGAAATGACGCAGTTAAATTTTTCGCCGCTACGAAGCACGCCGAGAAAATCGTTCTGCACCTTGTCCGGCTGAAGAACTCCGACAATTTCGAACCTCCCATCTGACTGGCTTATGCCGAAAACGATGTGCCCGCCTCCGGTGTTGGCGAATGCGGACACGGTCGAATACGCCGACTTCGGAACCTCATGCTGAGCTTCCTTGAATTCAATGTCGCGCCATTCGATTTGGCTAAGGCGCTGGCGAAGTTCGTCGAGGGTCATCTTTTTTTCACGGAGATAGGTCACACTGCACTCAAAGTTACGCTGCCACCGCGACCACGGCCCGGAGTGAGTTGGCCACTCGCAATAAGTTCGTCCTTCACCGCTTCGTAAGTGGACTCATCCCAGTCGAGTTTCTGGCGGAGGGTGAGATTGCCCGCCTTTCCACCCTCCACCCGCAGTGCCGATAGGAACTGCTGCCGTTGATCGTCGCTGACTGAAACGGATCGTGACGCAGACGTGGGTTGGTTATCCGCGCCGTTGTCGCTTCCGACATCGGTAGGGACGATGGAGGAGGGTTGGAAAATCGGCGCACGTTCCGACTGAACCGTGATGCTTCTGGCACCCAAAGCGGAGTAGTCCGATGGGTTGCAGGTGAGCACGATTATTTGCAGCCCGTGGGTTGCCGCCAGGTCCAGCATCCGCTGAAGCGTCTGCACGCGATTGGGGTCGGAATACGCAAACGCGTCGTCGAACACGACGGGCAGGCAGCCGCCGTGATCCGCGGCGAGCACCTCCGCCATGGCCAGCCGCATCGCGGCGGCGACTTGTTCCCGCGCACCTCCGCTCAACGTTTCGAACGGAAGGGCTCCACCGCCCTGGACCGGGCGGATCAACTGAAGACCGCCAAATGAATTTTCCGCGAGAACAACGTTGGCGCGGGCGCCGGAGCCAAACAGGGATTGCAGATACTCGGAAATCTTGTCGGCGAGCGGACGCGTGAATCGGTCGGAGAGCGCCCGCTGCTCATCGAGGAACATCTGATTGAGCTGTCGAACCGCTTCGGCCTTGCGCCGGACCGCGGCGAGG
>CAYVDZ010000876.1:0-334 GCA_964450575.1 uncultured Opitutus sp. | reverse complement strand
GTGTTCCCGCGCCGATTCGGCCTGCGATTGAGCTAACGCGAGTGCGGCTTCCGGATCGTCGGTGCCATCGGAACGAAGCGACGCTTGCGCGACCGCTCGCTTCATCTCGGCGTCGGCTTTCGTTCTTTCGATTTGGCTCTGCGCGCGCTGGAGTCGGGCCAAGTCGGCCGCGAGTAAATCTGGCTGCAATTCCGCGATGGCGCGGCGGGTTGTGGCGAGCAGTTCGTCTGCGTTGGTGCTGGCGGCCCGCGCCTCCGTGAGGGCGCGGCTGCGGGCCTCATCGGTGCCGTGAGTTTCAACGAGGAGCCGAAGTTGGGCGCGGACGTCGCCGATG
>CAYVDZ010000875.1:0-2722 GCA_964450575.1 uncultured Opitutus sp. | reverse complement strand
GGTGCTGGCGTCGCGCCCACCAACTTCGCCGAGGCGAAGACCACCGACGAGGCGCTCTACGCCCGCTTTTTCCACGCGATGCTCGCCGAGGGCGTCGCGCTGGCCCCCGGCGCCTACGAGCTCACCGTCGGTTATACCGGTCTCGATCTTGAACGGCGGACCGTGAACGTCGTCACGGGCGAGACGGCGAGACAGGATTTCGCGCTCACGTCCGGCATCTATAAAATGGACCAGTTCGTCGTGGCCTCCGAACTCGAGGGCAATGCGGCCGAGCTCCACAAGCAGAAGAAGGCGGACGTGTTCACGCAGTCGGTCTCGACCGATATGCTCGGCGTGAGCCCGGAGGGTAACATTGGCGAATTCCTGAAATACATTCCCGGCCTGCTGGTGGATTACGGCACCGTTTCCGATGCAAAGAGCGTCACCATGCGCGGGCAGGAAGCAGAGGCGACGGTCTTCACTTTCGATGGCATGGTCCCGGCCGCGAGCGGGTCCGCCCCGCGTGCCAACAGCGCCTCTGACGCGTCCAGCCGGGCGATGGATTTTCGCGACATGACGATCGACAACGTCGAGTCGATCGAAGTGTTCAAGGCGCCGCCGGCGTGGATGGCGCCTGCCACGGGGGGCGTGATCAATGCGGTGACGAAAAACGCGTTCGCCCAGAAAGGCCGCCGGCTCACGACCGTGTTCTCGCTTTACGGCAACAGCGACATGCTCTCGCTCCAACCGATCGAAGGGCCCGGCCAGCGCTCGACCTATCGGATCAAGCCGGGCGGGCGGATCAATTATTCCGAGGCATTTTTCAACAACACCCTGGGCGTTTCGATGTCCTACGGCGAGAGCCACATCATCAATCCCCGGCACGTCAACCAGATGACGTATGCCCCGGTCGTCGCGGGCACCGCGGCGAATCCCGTAACCAACGCCTCACCCCAGCGCTTCGCTCAGTTCACGGTCATGGACGGCCCGGAAGTGAGGCATCGCAACAACCTCGGGCTGGACACGGATTACAAGCTGGGCGCCCACACGGTGGTGAAGCTGAGTATCAAGTATAACAATACATTTAACCAAGGTCGGTTTCAACATTTCCGGATTCAGAATGTGGCCGGTTCGAGCATCGTGGAGCCGGGCGCCACCGACACGGACATCACCTTCCGCAACGCGCAGGTGGCCCCCTTTAGCGATTACAACGACACGACGAATCAGAGCTATGGCTACACCGGCCGGGTCGAACACCGCTTCGGCAACTGGCGCGTCGAATACTCGGGATCCTATTCCAAATCCGATGTCCACACCTGGGACATGCCGGATTACGTGCAGGGACTCACCTTCAACCTCACGGCCAATCGCGGCGTCGGCTTGCGCGTGCAGACGGCGCCGGACTCACCGGCCCCGGTCGCAATCACGCAATTCGCCGGACCGGATTTCTATGATCTCAGCAACTACACGCAGGCGGGCTGGACTCCACCCGCCGTCGCCAATCGCCACCAGAGCGATCGCGTGTGGAATTTCAAAGGGGACATCCGCCGCGACTTCCCGCAGCTGCGGTTCCCCGTGGAGCTGCGGGCGGGCGCGAGTTTTTACGAGCTGCACCGCCGGAAAATGGCGAACCATATTCAGCTGACCTTCATGGGGCCGGACGGCCTGCCGAACACGGGCGACGAGGTGATCAATGCCTCACGCTTCGAGAAGACGACGCACGGTGACCGGTATCTCTATCTCAGCCGGAAGCCGCCCATTTTGGACAACTACAAGGTTGCCGAGTATTGGAAGGAATACCCGCTCGCGTTTCAGGACATTCAAGGCGCGAACACCATGCGGGGACTCGCCTCGATGCAATCGATGACGCAGGGCATCACCGCGGCCTACACCGCGGCGACTGTGCGCGTGACGCCCAAGTTGTCGATCGTTGGCGGCCTGCGGGGCGAGGACACCGACAACAAAGTGCGCGGCCCGGTGCGGCGCGATCGGCTGGCCGCCGGCCTGCCGGCGAATTCGCAGGAATTTTTCCGCGCGGCTTACTCGCAGACGCAGCGGGCGAAAAGCAGTCACCGTGATTATTTCCCGAACTGGCAGGCGACCTATCGCTTAAATCCGGACCTGGTGTTTCGGGGCGCAATCACGCGCTCGATGTCCCGGCCCGGCGTGCAATCGATTCTGCCTAACACGACCGTGAATGACACCGCGACGATCCCGTTCGTCTCGGTCAATAACGCGGCGTTGGAACCGACGTATTCCAACAACATCGACCTGGGCATGGAGCTCTATACGAGACCGTCCGGCTCACTTTCGATTGGCTGGTTCAGCAAGAAAATCACGAACTATATCATCAACGACATCACGACGATCGAAGCGGGCGACGACAATGGCTTCGACGGCCAGTATGTCGGTTACGAGCTGCGCACGCAGGAGAATGGCGGCGAAGGCCGGTTCGCGGGAGTGGAAATCGCCGGGCGCCAGCAGTTGCAGGGCTATCTCAAGTTTCTGCCCGAGGTGGCCCGCAACTGGGGCATGTTCTTCGGCTACACGAAGAACTACGAAGGGGAGGCGCCCGATCGCTCCGGGCGTGTCGTGAAGCCGATCGCGCCGGCGTTTTTCGACTGGTTCGCCAACTATGGCATCAATTATCAAACGCCGCGGCGCGCGTTCTACATCGAGGCGCGCACGACGATCTTTCCGGAGGCGGTGACCACGTTGCCGTCGGCGACCGATTTGCGCCCCA
>CAYVDZ010000874.1:0-2723 GCA_964450575.1 uncultured Opitutus sp. | reverse complement strand
AGCTGCAGCTGCTGAAGAACGAAACCAGTTTCTCCGTCGCGGACCTCGCGCTGAACCGCCAGTCGCTCGCCGACTACGGTCTCGAGAAACCTAAACTCACGGTCGCGTTCACGTCCGGCGACCCAGCCGGAACTCCGGGAGTCTCGCGGCCCACGACGCGGCTCGACATCGGCGATACCACCGGGGATGGCAAACGACTCTACGTCCTCTCGCCCGACCAGCAGCGCATCCATGTGGTGAACCGCAGCCTCGTCGACACCCTCTCCGTTCCACTCGAACAACTGCGCGCCGAAACCTTGTTGAGTGTGCGCGTCTTCGAGGCCCGATCCCTGAGCCTCCAGACGGCCAGCGCGGACCTGGCGCGGCCCGGCTCCAGTGGGGTCCGCGTGCGTATTCGTCGCGATGGTACACGCTGGACCTTTGAAACTCCCGTCATCGCCCGCGCCAGCAAAACCGCGGTGGAACTGGTGATCAACGAGCTCAATGCACTGCAGCCAAAGACCTTTGATCCAGCCACGCGGCCCGCCGCCTTGCCGTCGGAGTCCCTGCGCCTCCGCATCATGATCGAGGGCAACAATCGCCACGAAACCTTGTTTCTGGGCGAACAGGTGCGATCGACCCCGCCCGCCGCCGGTGCCACCCCGACTGCGAGTGTCACGCCTCCGTCCGGCAGTCCAACCGCGCCAGCGACGAAGGCAGGCGAGGAGTATTACGCTCAACTCGACGGGCGTGAGGCACTGTTCACCGTGGTTATGCCCACCGCATTGATTGAATCCCTGCGCAACGCGCAGGAATCGGTCCGCGAAAAGCGGATTCTCGACTTCGATCCCGCTACGGTTTCCGCCATTACGATCGCCGCTCCCATTCAGCCGAACCAAGCGCCAATCACGCTGCAACGCCTCGAGTCGGCCCCCGGCCAAACCCGCGAAGCGGAACAGGCATGGCAACTCGTCTATCGCAGCGATGGGGCGCAAAGCCCGCAAACTTCGCCCGCGGAAACAACCGAGGTCCGCCGCTTACTCGAACGCCTCACGCTGCTGACCGCGGAGCAGTTTAAGAGTGATGCGCCCACCAGCGCCGATCTCGAAGACTGGGGCTTCAATCGCCCCTTGCGCCAGGTTACTCTCGCCTTCTCCGGCAACACGCCTCCCCTCGTCCTGAGGATCGGCACGGATGCCACCCGCACCGTCACGTACGCCCGCGTCGGCACCGCGACCGATCCCGGGGCTTCCATTTACGCCGTCAATCCCGCCATTCTCCGCGCCCTCGATCTCTCCCCCAATGTTTGGCGCAACCGGGCCGCGGGTGAGCCCTTGCCCGCGTCCGCTCGCGTCTCGGCCCTCACCTTGAAGGATCTCGCGGAGAACCGCGCTTTGGCCGAGTTGACGCTTACCCCCACCGGTGCGCCGACAGATCCCGGGCGCGACCCGAAAGCCGTGGCGGCCGTTGTCGCGGCCTTGCGCAATCTGCGGGCAAAGGACTTTGTATCCGGTGGTTTCACGGAACGAGTTGCCCCCAACGACGCGCCCTGGCGTTTTCAACTCGATGCGGCGATCTCCTCACCGGGTCTCGCCGGGTTGGAACAGACCCGCATCTTCACCCTCCTGCTGACCGAACGTCTCTCCGGTAGCCAACAGTTCGCGGGGAGCAAGGAACTCGATATGGTTTTTTCGCTGGACCAAGGTCTCGTTGATGCCCTGTGGTCACTCGCTTATGGCGAACGTGATCCAGGTCCACCCCCAGCCCCGAAGCAGTGAGGTTGCGCGTGGGTGCACGAGCGTGCGCCTTGCCGCTGGCTCCGCCCCTTCCGGTCGACCGACCTCCAGATTGCCTGGCGCCAAACCCGCAATGGGTCTCCGTTCGTGGTTGGAAACAGAGCCCGTCCTTCCCGTAACATGAGATTGCCCGGATCACGGAATCCATCCCTCCGGCTCGCCGCGCGGCCCTGAACCTGTATTCGTAGCGTCCACGGAAAAGCACCGATGCAAACCACGGATCATGTCAAAGGAGGGTATGACTTGATCGCCTCTCACCGCAGGGGCGAACGGAACGGCGCGGCATCGCGATTCGAAGGGCTCGGGCTCCGTGGTGCCACGGGCGGCCTGTTACCCGTGTTTCCACTCCCTGCCGGATGAGCCGCTGGTCCCAGCTCTGCGCCCAAACAGCTCGCCTCGGCTTGAGCTGGGCGGGTTCGTTCGTGCGGTGGACCCTCTGGCTGGGACTGTGCATCCTGCTGGCGTTTCAAATCTATGTGGTGTCCGTCAGTGAACTCGCTCTGCCGGAGTTCGTCCTTCGCCGGTTGGAAGCCAAACTTGAGGAATCCGGACTGCGGGCGACTTTTTCCCGAACATCATTCGATCCCGTCGGGCGCGTTTTGATGGAGAATGTGGCGCTCTCGCTACCGGCTTATGCCGAGCCCGTGGCGACCGCTCGCGCCGTGTTTGTCCAATTCAACACTGTGATGCTCGTCGTCGGACAAGCGGAACCGCTCGAAATCAGAATCATGGACGCGAGCGTCGCGGTTCCCGCCATGCTTTCGACCACCGGACGCCCCGTGGAGCTGGTGACCGACTTGGATGCGACCCTCGAGCCGGGCGAGAAGGCGTTTATCATTCGGCAACTCAGCACGCGCGTGGCCGGAGTGGCCGTTTCCGCCCAAGGCACCGTCCTGCTGCCACGACGAACGACGGCGGCACCGCTGACCATCGGCGGGACAATCATCC
>CAYVDZ010000873.1:0-2728 GCA_964450575.1 uncultured Opitutus sp. | reverse complement strand
CATCACGAGCTATATTAATTTCTACGAGTTCGGCACCGACAAGGCCGAGCCAAAGATCAACGCGAACAAGGGCTGGAAAACGGAGCCGTGGACCGTCGAGATCACCGGCCTGATCAACAACCCGGTGAAGATTGACGCCAACGATCTCGTCATGAAAATGGGCGGCGCGGAGCAACGCGTGTATCGGCTCCGCTGCGTGGAAGCATGGTCGATGATCGTGCCATGGGATGGATTCCCCCTTTCGAAACTCGTCGCGTTCGCCGACCCTAAACCGGAGGCGAAATTCGTCACGTTCACCACGGTGCTCGATCCGAAGAACATCCCTGGACAACGCGGCCGCGCGCTCGACTGGCCGTACTTCGAGGGGCTGCGACTCGACGAGGCGAACCACGAACTTTCCTTCATCGCCACCGGCATTTACGGCCGGCCCATTCCTAATCAAAACGGCGCCCCGCTGCGCCTCGTCGTGCCATGGAAGTACGGTTTCAAGTACGGCAAATCGATCGTGAAAATCGATTTCGTGGACAAGCAGCCGCGCAACACCTGGCAGCGGATGGCCGCGAACGAATATGGTTTCTACGCAAACGTGAATCCAACCGTGGATCATCCCCGCTGGTCCCAGGCGAGCGAACGCGTGATCGGGGCCGGGGGCGTGCTCGGCGGCCGGCAACGCACCCTGATGTTCAATGGCTATGAGAAGGAAGTTGGGGCGCTCTATCAGGGCATGGATCTAAAGAAGTTTTATTAATCCTAAATTCAGCAGTTCTACCGATCTCGCGGACAAGATTGAGAATACCCCCAACTATCCGCTCCATCCGTGCAATCTGTGGTTAAAAATTCCGGGCTCAGATCGATCCCAACCTCCCGAATCTTTGTTAACCACAGATGACACCGATGAGCACGGATATACGGGTTACGAATGAAGAGGCGCCGATCCGCATTCACCCCCGAGGTACAGGGACTATAATTTATAATGCCCTGGTTATCTGTGCTCATCGGTGAAACCTGTGGCTTTATTTTTTCCACGTTAATCGTATGAGCTCGCTCAGGGCAGGGGCCGTCCCCCAAAGCACGGCCGACCGGAGTGACTTCGTTTGAAAATCGGCGACGTGACCCACGCGCGCTGAGGCCTTTTCTTTGTCTTGCAGTTCCTCGCCAAACTCCTCCGTTCCAAGCTCGTCATCTGGACGCTGATCGTGCTCCCCGGCCTCTGGCCAATCTGGCCGCTCTACGTGCAGCAGGATCCCAGCGCGCTCGCCGATGGCTTGAAATTCATTCTGCTGCACCTCGGGTTCACGGCGTCGATTTTACTCGTCGCGGTGCTGACGTTTACTCCGCTCCGGGTACTGTTTCCCAAATCGCCCGTGGCCCTTGCGCTCAACCGTCACCGGCGATTGGTGGGCGTAGGCGCCTTCGCCTACGGTCTCGTGCATTTCTCGGTTCACGTCCTCTACGAAGGCGGACCGGCCGTCATTGGCCCGACCTTGAAAACGGTGGTGGAGAAACCGTTTCTCCTCACGGGCCTGATCGCATTGTCGATCCTGTTCATCCTCGCCATCACGAGCTTCCACGCCGCCATTCGCTGGCTCGGCGGCAAGCGCTGGAAAAACATTCACCGCCTCGCTTATGTCGCCGTCGGTCTCGTGGCTTATCACCAGATCGAGGCCAAAAAGGTTTTCCCGATGGAGGCCGTCTGGGTCTTCGGCCCACTCCTGTTGCTCGAGATCGCCCGGATCGTAAAACAGAGGACGAAGACTCGGCCGCCTGTTGCCGCCGAACGAAGTATCCACCCTGCGACCTGACGCGGAGTGCTCGGCGGCCTCGAAAACTCAACCGCGCCACCTAGTCTCAGGACGAGCCGCTGAGCCTTGCCGTCAGCTCGATGTCGCAGCCCGCGCCGTCCGCTCGTGCGCCTTGTCCAGCTCAAGCCTTAAGGCCCAAAGTGACATCCAGATGTCGCGGAGAAACGCCACGAGGGCGAAGATCAGGCAGGTAATGCTGGCGCCAAACAGGACGACGAGTTCGAGCCCGAACGTGTCGCGGATCGCATCAATGAAGATCGCCATCACCAGCACGCAGGAGAGCAACATGCTCAGCCCGGCAAAGGTCACCGCCAGGCGGATGAGCCGGGCCCGCCGCCAGAGAATCGTCAGCTGACTCTCGAAATGCGGCCGATCCGCCGCGCTCGCCAGCTGCATCTGGCCAGCCAGGCCGCGCGTGCGATCCACCACGCGACCAAGGCGATTGGTGAGCGTCAGCATCAATGCACCCACGCCCGAGAGCATGATCACCGGCGTGATGGCGAGCTGAATGACGGGGACAAAGGAGTCACTGGCGGCGATTTCCACGCCGCCATCCTGACGAGACCCCCGGGATTCGTGCAACCCCGGTTTGCCACAATGGGAAAAACGCGCTTCACCTGCGTTCTCCCGTGCCGCCTCCTTCACCCAATTCACCGCCTGCCACGCTCACCGGCGTGATCGAACGGATTATTTTTCACAACGAGGAGAACCACTACACGATTGCGGAATTCCGACCCGAGACGCCCGCGGTGGCAGTGGCCACTCCGGGAAAGGACTCCCGCAGTCGCCCGGAAGCCGTGACGATCGTCGGCGCTTTGCCCGGAGTCGAATGCGGCGAGACGCTCCACCTGTCCGGCGAATGGACCCGCCACGCGCAACACGGCTCCCAGTTCAAGGTCGCGGGCTTCAAGAGCGAACTCCCGGCC
>CAYVDZ010000872.1:0-2732 GCA_964450575.1 uncultured Opitutus sp. | reverse complement strand
CTGGTGATGCATCATGGCGATTTCGACGGTGAGGATTCCGATGGTGTAGCCATCCGGTCGGGCATTCGCGATCGCGCTGTGGCCGACGACGCCACTGCCACCCGCGCGGTTGACCACGTTGACCGGTCGTCCGAGATCGCGCTCGAGCAGGGACGCGATCATGCGGCCGACGGCGTCGGTTCCGCCGCCCGCGCCCCAGGGCACGATGAAGGTGATGGGTCGCACGGGATAATCCGCGGCGCGACCGACACACACGAAAAACGAGAGCAACCAGACAGCGAGGGAGTGGCGCGTCATGATCCCATGAGCGTGCGAATGCTTGAGGCAGATGCCACCGAAAAGATCGCACGCGGGCCCGGCGCCTCTGTTCAGGTTCATCGAGCCAAGCTGCGCCGACTGCACTCAGTAATCGCGGAAGGGGCCTCGCAGGTCCGCCGGCCTGGCATCTGTTTTTTCCACGCGTCGAATATGCCTTCATCATCGCGAGCGCGTCCGGCCGTTCCGTGGACAGATCGAAGTTTTTCCCGAGTCATGGTTGGGATCGAAGACCCCCGCGGGCTGGAAAAGTGCTACCACGTAAGACGCAGACTTTGTCGCCTGTGACCTGTCCAGAATCCCCCCTGCCAGGACGTCCATCTCGAGCAAGTGAAAATTTAGCAACCCGACCCCATGGATCGATCCCTGAGCACCAGCAACGCGCGCCGCCGACGGCCGGTTGATCTGAGGCGGGATGCTTCGGATGGAGCGATCATGTTTTAACTTCTAAAATCTTGGTCGTCTCTTCACCGAACTGACTGATGACGCGGACGGCGATTTGCTGTCCTTTTTTCACCGGGAAGGGGTGGCTTTTGTGACCGTAGAGGCGGGCGAAGGCCTCCTCGTCGATTTCGATTTTGAGGGTTTTCTCCGCCTTCTTCCTGGCGCTCAGATTGCCGAGCGCGACGAGGCCTTTCTTCCAGCCGTCGAACTCGTCTTTATCGCCGCCGCAGAAAAAGGCCTGGCGGACGATGAAGTTGGCGCCGTCGTAGTCGGTGTCGACCATCCAGTAGGCGATGTCATGCACGTCGCGGCTCTTCACCTCGTCTTTGATGGGATCGTAGATGTCGAGGCCCTTGATCTCGATGGTGGCCTGGCCGGCTTTCTGGTGCAGGGCGATGTCGGGCTCGCCGATGGTGACGAAGCTGGCGGCTTTCTTATCTTTCTTGAGCAGGCCTTCCTGCAAGAGGTCGTCGTGCATGCGGACCTTGGTGACCTGGAAGCTGCCGGCGCTGGTGGTGGCGACGCGGTTCTCGATGTCGCTCTCGAAGCTGAAGCCGAGGATTATTAGCCAGTCGGCGTCGCCGCGACGGCGGCAGGCCTTGGTGGCGTTGTTGACGGCCTGCTTGGAGATGGTGCCGAACTTGGGGCCGATGTGGAGGTAGGCCTTGGACTCGCCCTGGGCGGTTTTATAAAAACCCTCGGCGTGGAGATCGGCGTCGGGAAGGCGGTCGATGCGGTGGAAGACGGCGTTTTCGGTTTTGTCGCCGGTCTTCACGCCGGCGCTTTTGAGGTGCTCGAAAATGACGTCCTCAAACTTGCCCAGTTCAGCGTCGCTCTTGCGCGCTGCAGCGAGGGCGGCGGGCGAGACGGGCTCGAAGTTTTGCAGCGTTTCGACGGTGAAGGGGCCGGAGATGCGCAGGCGCTTGGTGTCGGTTTCGGGCTGGTCGTAGAGGGTCTCCTCGGCGGCGGGCTCGTTGTTGGCGATGGAGCCGAGAGTGACGTGGGGCACTTTTTTGTAGATGAAGCCTTGGCGGAGGTCGCAGGTCTGCTGGTCGTAGAGTTTGTAGTAGGGAAACTTCGCCGTCATCAGCCGCTGCTTGGCGAGATTGAGCGCAATGCGTGAGGTATCGATGGTGATCCAGCGCCGGCCCCATTGCTCCGCAACGTAGGCCGTGGTGCCGCTGCCGCAGGTCGGGTCGAGCACGAGGTCGCCGGGGTCGGTGCACATGAGAAGGCAACGAGCAATTACCTTGGTTATAGTCTGAACGACGTAGGAACGATCCTCGGCAAAGCCTCCAGTTAAAGTGTCGTCCCAAAGGTTGCTTAAAGGGAGATATGGAAAATCGTCCGCAAACCGACGATAAGAGAGCGTTGTTCCGTAGGCTTCCAACCGTTGTGCCGCAGCCAAGTGTTCAAGGCCTCGTTTGTCGGTTTTGAAAGTGCCCTTGCCCGGCGAGTAGTCGCGCCCCTCAAATGGAAACGACCGCACGTCTGTTCCACCTGCTGGGCGTTGGCTCGTTAGGTTGTCACGACGATACACCCGAGCGCCCTTCGGCACTTTCGTCCAATCTAACGACTCTTCGGGTAACATGCGGCGATACGTGCCGTCTTCCAGGCGAACATAGTTGTAGTTTACCCATCCGCCACCATCTCGACGAAGGAAAAGATCACGGCGCTTCATCTGCCCTTTGTCCTTCGCATACCAAATGAGGTAGTCGGACACTGCCGATAAACCTTCGCCCGAAGCGCTCGTTGTTTTTATGAAGGTTATCAGGCTGACAAAATTCTCGCTCCCGAACACCTCATCCATGAGGCAGCGGACGAGGTGGACGTTTTCATCGGAGATCTGGACGAAGCAGGAGCCGGAGGCGGACAACAAATCCTTGGCGACGAGGAGGCGGTCGCGGAGGTAGCTGAGGTAGGAATGGATGCCGAGTTCCCAGGTGTCGCGGAAGGCCTTGATCTGCTCGGGC
>CAYVDZ010000871.1:0-2732 GCA_964450575.1 uncultured Opitutus sp. | reverse complement strand
CTAACTCTGAGAGTTCTGTGTCGCAGCAGCCGACACCGGACTCTGGTTGAACAAGCCCGACGGATACCTGCCGTGATCGCGGCCGCCCTGATGCGGATTGTGTCAGGGCCGCGCTTATAGCGAGGTCACGATAACGAATCGTTTTCTTTTCTGAACGCGCGTAACGCTTGGCCGGGCGCCCCCGCGACCGCTCCGGGGTCGTGCAACCGGTGATGATCCGGGTCAATATAATGCGTTTTCGCCAGACCGGCCAAAGCTCCGCCGCCCGAACGTGCCTGTTTGCGTTCGGTCACAGCTGATGATGATATAAGGATCGCAATTTTCATGCGCAGCGAACCTCGGGTGGCCCGGTCGCCTGCCCACAAACTGGCAGGGGCGAGCCCCGCTTGATCCGGCCGACGCTGATCAGTGCGAAAGCGCCGCAGTGCGTACATCGCAGGTGCCAGGGCGGCGGCTTCACCGCAGGCGTCCGCACCACGATCACCGCCGACAAAAGCGTCTCGACCACACAACGCCGGGCGCGGGCGCCGGGGTGCATCCAGCCAAAATAGCGCACCCGATGCTGGCCCGCTGGGAGGACATGCTGCAGGAACCGGCGCATGAACTCGTCCGCCGAAAGCCGGCAGGTTCCGGGTCGATGGCTTTTGGAATCAGTATAGGAAAAAGTCACCGCGTCGGCCTCCGCCGACACCAGGCGATGATCGCTGATGGCAGTACGGAAAACATAACGCGCCATATAGCGCACGACCGCTTCGCCGGATCCGGCGTGCTGGCTGTGCACCCACCAGGGCGTGCGCCACACCGCATCCGATACCTGAGTATATAGTTCGGGTGCCTGTGCCCGCAAGGCATCGTCAAACCCGCGACGAAACGCCGCTGCGACCGCCTTCATCGGCAGGAGCCAGTCCGGCTGGCGACTCGGAACCCACCGAGTACCGTCCGGGCTCAAGCCTCCGCCCGGAATAATGAAGTGCAGATGCGGATGATGCTGCATCTGGCGCCCCCACGTATGCAATACCGCGATCATCCCCAGGACCGCGCCGAGGAGCCGGGGACGGTCAGCAACCGATTGCAGTGCGGCTGCGGCCTGGGTGAAGAGCAGATCGTGCAACAACGTGGGGCGGACGGCGAAGAGAGGTCGCAGTTGCTCCGGCACGGTGAACGTGACCATGAAGTACGGGACCGGCAGGAGCCGGTCGGTCTGCCGCTGGGTCCACTCCGCAGTGCGGCTGCCGCCACAGCGGGGACACGCGCGGTGGTGGCAACTATGATACGCGAACTCGGTTTCCGTGCAGTCGGTGCAGCGATAGAGGTGCCCGCCCAGTTCGGGCGTGCGGCAACGCGAGATCGCGAGCAAGGCGCGGCGTTGCGCCGGCGTGAGCGGTCCCGCTCTCGCGGGATCCAGCCACGCCGGCGCCTGCCTGGTGAGCCAGGTGGCCAGTACCGACATTGCTGAGCAGGGTGTCCGAAACCTTGCGGAGGTTACGCGAGGTCGTCCGGCCGGAGGCGGTCGAGCGCCGCGCGGGCCGTCGCCTCGTTGACGGCGGTCAGATGGGTATAGATCAGGGTCGTCTCCAGTGAGGCGTGGCCGAGATAGGCGGAGATCAGCCGTATACTCACCCCTTCCTCGAGGAGGTGGGTGGCGTACGAGTGACGCAGCGTGTGCACGTGCGTGGTCTCCGGCAGTCGCGCGTCCACTCGGGCGAGCCGGACGCAGTGCTGGATGGAGCCGACGCCCATCGGTTCCACCGCGTGGGCGAGGCGTTCAACGCCGCCCGGAGTCTCCCGCCAGCCCCGGCCGACGCCGGGAAACACCCATTTGGGATGCCGGTGGGTCCGCCAGTAGTCCTGCAACTCCCGATACGCCCAGACGGGCAGCGGAACCAGGCGATCCTTGTTGCCCTTGGCGCCGGCGATATGCAGCCGCGGACCATCCCGTTTGACATCGGTGACCTTGAGCGTGGTCGCTTCGGAGATCCTGAGGCCGCAGGCGTAGATCAGCCGCAGCACCACTCGAAAGCGGAGTTCGCGAATGACCTGGAATAACCGCGCAACCTCGTTCCGGGTGAGGACCGCGGGCAGAGTTTGCGCGGACGGTGAGCGCACCAGACTGAAAATCCGCCAGTCGCGTCCAAGGTGCTGTAAATAATAAACCCGGAAGGCGGCGACGGCGGTGCGCATCGAAGAGGGCGAGTACCCGTGTCCGACTTTAAGATGGAGCAAGTGCTCGCGCACCTGGGCTTCCTCCAGCTCGGCCGGATCGCGTTTGAAGCGCGCGCCCAGCTTGCGGAGATAACGCAGGTACTCCGATTGCGTGCTCGATGCGAGGCTGCGCAGTTTAAGCAGTTCCGCGAAGCGGACCAGCGACTCAGGATCGGAAGGAGCGGCCGCGGCGGCGCGTCCCTTCCTGGTGGATTTGTTTAGTGACATACCGCACCAGCCTTGCCGCGGATCCCGCCCCCGCCCAGTGTGCCGATCGCCCTATGCGTCACCCTCGCCACTTCGCTCCCGCGCCCGTGCGCCGCGCCGCGGCTTTGTTCAACAAGGCGCCAGAGCCAACGACCACAGCCGTCACGCCGCGTGCTATCTCATCTATTTCCGAAATGAAAATACCGACTCCAAATCCGAATGTCGCACGCGGCGCGCCGGCTGTGGTCGTGGCTCATCTATAACGTTGGGCAGAATCACTGCCTTGACCGATGTCGCTATCGGGCACACTTTCGGCGTATGGA
>CAYVDZ010000870.1:1595-2734 GCA_964450575.1 uncultured Opitutus sp. | reverse complement strand
ATGGTTGTCCACTCGGGGGCGTTGATCAGGGCCCAAACGACATCTTCAAACCGGGCGCGCCAGTCGGCGTCGAGGCGCTCGGTGGGAGGATCACCTCGCGCGGCAGCCTCGGCTTCCTTCAGGCGCAGGACGTTCGCCTCGATGTCGAGATGGTTGTACCACGAGACGTACGGGGTGCGCACCCGTGGTTTCGTTTCAGTGAGTGCGTTGACGCCCGGTGGCACGAGCCGCTGTTCGTAACCGGGCGCGAGCATGGCGCGATACGAAGCGCGTTCGTCGGCCGAGGGCCGGCGCGTGAGCAGGCGCAGAAACAGCCGGTCGATCAGCGTATCCAAACTTTGGATTTCAGCGACCAGGTGAGTGAGCTCGTGATCGTCGCTCAGGCGCGTGAGCCAGCTGGCCATGACGCCGTTGGCGAGCAACGCGGACTGCAGGATGTTGGGGGAGTTTTCCCGCATGTTAATCGCATCCTGCCGGGAACTGCGCCAGCCGAACGCTTCAAGCACGTCGACGACCGCCTGGATACGCGGGAGCATTAGACTCGGCCGATCGCGTTCGTTGGACGTCGAGGTCAGCATCCAGGCACGGCGGGGTTTCCCGAGCGTGATGGAGTTCGCTTGGGCGCGGGCGCCATCCACATCGAGACTGGCCTCTTCCAAAGTAAAGGGTTTGCCCGTGGCGGCGAAGAGCGAGTCGACGACCTGCTCCGCCGTGAGACGGCGGGTGGCCGGCGAAATGAACAACGGGCTCGTCGATACGAGCGTGTGATCCACCGCACGTTGATAGGCGTGCGAGGTGAGAATGAGGCGCGCGATCGGCTTCTGCTGGTATCCGGAGCGGACGAATTCGCGGGCGAGCCAGTGCAACAATTCGGGGTGCGTGGGCGTACTCTTTTCCCAATCGCCGATCGTGGCGACGAGTCCGCGACCCATCAGGCGTTCCCAAATCCGATTCACCATGACCTGCGCGAAGCGTTCGTTCTGCGGCGCGGTGATCAGCGCGGCCAGCCGCTCGCGCGAGTCGGTCGGCTTTTCCATCAGGGCGTCCAACTGCGGATCATCGATGCTTCCCGTCGCCTCGGCGAAGGGCCACAGCGAAGGGATCGGCTCGCCCGGCTTGAGCGTGACTTTGATCAGCGA
>CAYVDZ010000870.1:0-1585 GCA_964450575.1 uncultured Opitutus sp. | reverse complement strand
GGCGAGGCGATCACGGCTGTCGTCGGGCCGCTCGGCGAGCGCGGTGGCAGTGGCTTCGTCGCAGAATTCCTGGAAGGGCCAATCCGGTTTCACGGCCGTTCCTGGCGGGAGCGTGACCTCGATCAGCGGCTTGCGTCCGCCGAGACTGAGATGCTCCAACGAAACGCTGCTCGTGGCTGGCACGGTAAGCGGCGAGCGATTCAACATCGCGGCGAGCTGAAAGAGATCCTCCTGCTTCGAGCGATGGGCGGGCGCGTCGTGACAGCGGGCGCATTTCATCTCGATGCCGAGAAACGCGGAGCTGACGATCACGCCTTTGGCGGCGAGCGGAGAATCGTTCTGCGGCGCGACCCCGAAACCCGCGGGGCCGCCGTAACGTTCACTACCTTCGAGGCGGAGTAGCTCGGTGACGAACAGATCGAGGGGTTTGTCGTCGAGCAGCGACTCGTAAATCCACCAGCGGAATGGACCGGTGTTGTTCAAGACCGAGTTGATGATGTTCGGATTCTCCGCGAGCACGTCCTGCCAGTAACCCATGTTGTGGTCGGCCCACCGCGGATCGGCGAGCAGGCGGTCGATGACCCGGGTCCGGCGGTCGGGCGAGGTATCGGCGAGAAACGCCTTCAGTTCCGATTCCGTCGGCACCACGCCGACTGTATCCAAAGTAACACGACGGAGAAACGTGAAGTCATCGGAGAGTGCGGTCGGGGTGAAGCTGGCGACTTGAAACTCCGGCCAGGCGGCGCCGTCCTTAATCCAGCGCGAGAGCAGATCGATTTCCTTGGCTGAAAGCGGGTCGCCCTTGGCCGGCATGACTTCGTCGGGATCAGTGGAGGTGACGCGTTGAATGAGCGCACTCTCGGTGGGCCGATGCGGCACAATGGCGGGGCCGTCGGCGTTGCCGCCGAGGAGTGCTTCGGATGCGAGGTCGAGGCGGAGTCCACCTTTGACCTTCGAGCCTTGATGACAGCTGTAGCACTTGCTCTCGATGATCGGGCGCACGTCGCGGAAGTAGTCGACGGTGCCTTGGCCCGCGGGCCGGATTTGCGCGGCGACTTCGGCGATGCGGGCGCCGATGAAATGATCGACGACATTGTGCGCCGGCAGGCCGGGCAGAAGAGCCGGGACGGCGACATCGGGCGTCGCGGCCAGCCAGTCGCTCGCGGCGCGACGACGACTTGCCCAGTAGCCAGCGTGCTCGGCCCGTTTCGCGGCACGCGCCTGCGCATTGACCTGATCCAAATACGCGGTGCGCTCCGCTTCGTAGGCGGCCCAGCCAGCGTCGTTATAAGGAATGCGGCGTCCGCTGGGTGACAGCAACGCCCACGATTCGCTGCCTTCGACGGACAGGGCGACCACCGTTTCGCCGAGCTCGGAACGACGCCGGGTGTGCCCGCCGATCATGGTTTCCAGCACCACCAGATGTTGGCCACCTTTGGACGTGAATGGTCGCCACGTCTCCCGATTGCCAGGAGGAACGAAGCGGAAATCGGGGCCGAGATTCAGGTAGTTATCCTGCGACGAAATGCGACCGTGACCACCGATGTCGGGGAGCGGCCGGCCCGTTTTGAGGACATCCTGGCCA
>CAYVDZ010000869.1:0-2734 GCA_964450575.1 uncultured Opitutus sp. | reverse complement strand
GAACTCGGGTATACTCTCCAACCGCTCCAAGCAGTGGCTGTTTCTTGAGAGCAAATCCCGCTTCGCGGGTCAGGCGAATCCCGCTGTTAACCTTTCGCACTTGTCAGTCGTTTTCCCTGTCGGATGCGGGAAATGCACTTAGGCTAAGTCAGCCGTTAACCCCCGGCGTGCCTTATCGCTGAATCGATTTCAGGCGATACCCCGGGGCTGGTGCCATCATCACCATGAATACCCCTATCTGTTTCCGCGCACCTGTTGCCCTGATCGCGCTTCTTCCGTCCATGCTGGTGGCCGCCAGCTCCCCCGCATCGACCGCCAGCAAGAATGATCCGGTAACCCTGTCGCCGTTTGTCGTGACCGAACTGACCGACACCGGATACGCTGCGACGAGTTCGCTGGATGGAAGCCGTCTCAATACCTCGCTGAAGGATACACCCGGCGCCATCAGCGTGTTTACGAAGGACCTGCTCGACGACCTCTCCGCCACCTCGATCGAGGACATCCTTCGTTACGATGTGAATGCCGACATGACCCATGGCGGCGACGATCCGGTGGGAAATGGAAACCAGGACAACATGTTTGGTGATCAGGGCATCTCCTTCAGCGTGCGCGGTCTGCCTGGCACCTCGTCGGTCGACGGGTTCCAGAATGCCGGCCAGCCGAATACCTACAATATCCAGCGGGTTGGATCCACTCGCGGACCCAACGCCATCCTGTTCGGCACCGGGAGCGCAGGCGGAAACCTGAACTTCCGCACCCGGACCGCGCTCGTAAACCGCGACCTCACGACGCTCGATTTCAAGATCGGCACCGAAAGTACGCGTCGCGGCGCGCTGGACGCCAACTACGTCCTGCGCAAAGACAAGATCGGGCTGAGGCTGATGGGGGTGTGGGATCGCAAGGGCAACCCGCGCCCCCATCAGTATACCGACATCCAGGCGGCCACGCTCGCGGCCAAGTATCAGATTGCCCGTGACACCAGTCTCACGCTGTCGTACGAGCGCAGCCACACCGAAGGCGTGACGGGTCGCAATTGGAACCATATCGACAACCTCACGCAGTTTGTGACGGCGGTGAACGATGGGCAAATTCGCTGGAATCCCACTCGGGAACGTTATGAGAACGCGAATGGTTCAAACCTCTCGAACGCCACGGCTGGCACCGGGAATGTCAACCACCGCAACGTGCTGGTGTACGGTCCCGACCTCTCAGTTGCGCCGTTGTTCTGGGAGGGCGCCCGCGCCAATGCGAACTTTACCACGTTCTCCACCAACTCGAGTCTCTTTAACAGCAACGAGAATCTCATCCTGAGCGAAGCTTACGAACCATACGGCTCGGTCACGTCCTCCGGGGCGGGGGAGTTTGCCGGCGTGACGACCACCAATTTGACGGCCGTCTTTAATCACCGCTGGTTCACAAGCCTCTTTATGGAGCTCGCCTATAATAAGAACACGCGGCGCAGCGACACCACTTTGGGCGGAAATCCCAGCTTGCGGGGCGACCTCGACTACCGCCTGCCGAATGGCAGCCTGAATCCCTATTTCTTCGGCAACGGTTATTATTACAGCGAGCAGAACGCCCTGCGCCTGAAACGACAGAACGACAATGAGACTTTGCGGGCGGCGTTTTCGTACGAACGCGATCTGGGCAAATGGGGATTCCATCGCTTGGCGGTGATGGGGGAGCGCAACGTCAACACTGAGCAGCGGCTTCGCACCCGTGAAGCCTGGGCCGGCAGTCCCTACAACAACACGCCGGAGAACGGCAACAACCGGGTCTTCCGTCGTCGCTATATCAAGATTGGCGGGCCCCACGCGGATTATACGTCCGGCTTCCAGCCCGTGAATCCCTTTAACATCGAGTCCTACCAGTCTGGCATCGGGAGTATCGGAAACCTGACAACGGACTGGGTTGCCGCCAACGATCGCGACTTCGACGACGAGATCACGACCGACTCCTACATGGCCGTGCTGCAAAATTATTTTTTCAACCGCCGATTGGTCACAACGCTTGGCGTGCGTGACGACAACATCTCCATCTTCGGACCTCGCACGATCCGCGATCCCGAAACCCGAATCTGGCGCTTTGCCACCGCCGCCGACCAGCCACGTTTCAATCTGTCGAAGCAGCAATGGTACACGACGGACGAGACCAGCGGGCTGCGCCGCTCGCTCGGGGCGGTCTTTCATGTGACCAGGAACTTCTCGCTGACGGCCAACTACTCCAACGGCGTGGGGCTAGGTGAACGCAACCGCTCCGCGCTCCCGAATGACCTGACTCCGCCGCCGTTCAAGGGCACGGGCTATGACTACGGGATCACGTTCAGCTTACTCGAGAATCGGATCAGCGGGTCGCTCAAGCGTTATGAGTCGAAGGTCCTCGGCGATCGGATCCAGGGTGGTGGGGCCGTCTTCGTAAATCCGAACAATGATGTCATGGCATCCTTTGACTATTACTACCGGCAGGCGGGGCTCACCAACCTCGGATCGGGTGCTCCCATCAGTGACCTCAATGACCTGACCACTAAGCTCCAGAGCTCGGCGGACTCCTTCCTCAGTGACCGCGACAGCACGGGCGTCGAGTTCGAGGTCATCGCCAATCTCACCCGTAACTGGACGATCCGCGCCGCCTATTCCTATACCGATCGGACTCGGACCAATGTCCTATTCGAGGGCGTTCCTTGGTGGGCGGAACGGGTCTCTCTGTTTGAGAGCCTTGACTCCTACTATACGGC
>CAYVDZ010000868.1:0-2737 GCA_964450575.1 uncultured Opitutus sp. | reverse complement strand
GGAAGCGGCCAGGGCTGTCAGCACAAAACTGCCTTTTCCTTCTTCCACCGGGGCCTCTTTCGAGGCGGCACGCTTTCCCTTCATTTCGCCTTGGGTCCCGCGCGCGGGCAGATTGGGTCCACTGCCCCACCCGCCACCGCGCAGTTCCGGCAACGGATGCATCACCACCCGCAGGCCCGTGATCGGCGCATCGAGCTTCGGCAGTTCCGTCAGAATATCGAACGCGGCCATGGTCTGCGTCTGGAGGAAACGCACCCGGTTCTCCCCCTCCACTTCGAAGCCCGAGCCGCGATTGGGCGTCGAGACCTTCAGGGCCTTGACGCGGTGAACGCCGAGGTTCGTGCCGCGCGCGGCCAGCACGGTTAGCTCGCGCCGTTCCCACGCCTTCAGCAGCGCGGGATTCGGCCGGGCCAGTTCCGCCTTGAGCGCGGCGATCTGGTCGCGCAATTGCGGCGCTTCCGTCGAGCGCAACACGGTGCGCGCCTGCACACTGGGGCCCGGATTGATGCCGGCGTTTCCGTCGTTGCCCTTGTCACTGAGGGTATTGAAGAACGCGTAGAAACGGAAATAATCCTCCTGCGAAATCGGGTCGAACTTGTGGTCGTGGCATTGGGCGCACGCGAGGGTGAAACCGAGGACCGCTTCGCCGAGCGTTTTAACCCGGTCGACGTTATAGTTGGTCAGGTTTTCCTCGGGAATTGTGCCGCCTTCATGGGTCACCATGTTGTTCCGCTGAAAGCCCGTCGCGATGAGCTGCGACTCGGTGCGGTTCGGCAGCAAATCACCGGCAAGCTGCTCCACCAGGAAGCGATCGTACGGCAGATTGTCGTTGAAGGCCTGAATCACCCAGTCGCGCCAGAGCCACATGTGCCGGCCGCCATCGATCGAGAAACCGTTCGTGTCGGCGTAGCGGGCCGCATCCAGCCACTCGAGCGCGGCCCGTTCCCCGAAATGCGGACTCGCCAAGAGGCGATCGACGAGCCGCTCGTAGACGCGGGGATCCCGATCGCGCACGAAGGTCGCGACCTCATCGGCACCCGGCGGCAGTCCGGTGAGATCAAGGGTCACGCGACGCATGAGCGTGGCCCGATCCACCTCGGGGGCGGGCTTGAGGTTTTCTTCCGCGAGCTGCGCGCGGACAAAACGATCGATCGGGGACGACGCCTCGTCGCGGGCGGCGACGACCGGCAAGGGAGCTTTTTTCGGTGCGACCAGCGACCAGTGGGGCGCATAGGGGGCGCCGGCGTCGATCCACGCTTTGAGTTTCTCTTTTTGTGAGGCGGTGAGCGAAAGATGCGACTCCTTGGGCGGCATTTGTTCATCTTCGAACGCGCTCGTGATGCGCAACCACGCGTCGCTTTCGTCGGCGCGACCCGGCTTGATCGCGATGATGCCGTTACGATCGGCGTACGCGGCATCGGCGACATCGAGGCGGCGTTTGCCCTTGCGGCCGTGCTCATCAGGACCGTGACAGGAGAAGCAGTTTTCGCTGAGAATCGGTCGGATATCGCGGTTGTAATCGATGCCGGATGCTGCCGCGTGCGCCGTCGCCGCGAACGACAAGCTAAGAAAGAGCAGGCAGGTACGGCGCATGGGGGAAAGGGTGTACGTTGAAAAATGACCGGCGACGTGAGGTGAAGCGCGCCCTTGCTCTTCATGGAATGACTCTGTACCGCAAACTCAACTCACGAAATCGCAGCAATGAAGTGCGGGCGAGATCGGGAGTCCTCCGTCGCCCGCGAATCGGTTCGGAGCCCCGAGCGCGAAGTCGGGTGTCTCTTTGGGGTGTCGCTTTGGGGGGCGCAGGGGCAACGTTACCCAATACAGAGGCCAGTACCTCACTCGCCGATCACCCTGCCAGGGTGAAGAAAATAAAGGGATCATCCGAAATATGTTATCGCTCGATACCCGCCTCCCGCTTCCGTTAGTGCGACACTCCGGTGTCGCTCAATAAAACTGTTGGACTGGAAACATGCGAAGAAATTCACAAAAAGTCCTCTGAGGCGTTGGATTCCCTTGCGGTATATTTACGGCTGACGGCGCCGAGATGTTCGAGAAGCGTCCAGACCAGCCAGCGAACCCGGAAGCAAGAGTTCGGGCTGTGGTCGACGCGTTCATGACCGCCCAGAACGCGCACGACCTGAAGGCAATTGAACCGCTGCTTCTCGACTCCCCTCAGTTCTTGTGGATCACGCGGAACCCCGATCTGGGGGCGCGACGCGGCTTTGAAACGATTTGAGGGGCTATACCGAGGAACCTGGCACCTCGATCCTGAAATGGCCGCGTTGCGTCTGGCGCTGGTGAAAGACCACACGGCCCAGGTCTCCGTGCCCATGGTCTTCACCATCGGCGCTGCGGGACAGGCGAGTAAGCAGACTCGTTTTCTCATGAATCTTGTGTTGATCGAAATCGACGGGGTTTGGAGAGTCGCCAGCATACTTCCGATCACTGCGGCAGTTTCTGGCCAATAAAAGGTCAGGCCGTTGTTTGTTGATTTTGACAGTTGCAGCGTGCAGCGGGTTTCGCGACAGGGAGTTGTGGCCGCTCGTAGCATGACTCAATTGATCTCCCAAAAATCAACAAGCAACGGCCTGACCCCATGACGACGACCCATGACGACGATCCAAAAGAGAGAGAGAGGAGGAGTCAGTCCAAGCTTGTCTTCGGCATCGCCCGCCGTTTTAAGCTTCCGCCGTCATCGCCTCGCCTCCGTGTCTACCTCGCCGCCAGATCGCCC
>CAYVDZ010000867.1:0-2743 GCA_964450575.1 uncultured Opitutus sp. | reverse complement strand
CGAAGACATTCTTGACCAGCACATCCACGGTGTAGCGATCCCAAGAGTAGGTGCCACCCACGTCGTACCGCTGCGTGGCGGCATGCTTCGTGGCTATATCGGTAAACTGATTACTGTATTGCGGCCCGAGGACGGACACCCCGCCCTTGACCTGGAATCCGCGAAGATTGCGGTTGCGCAGATCATATTTCAGGAAGCTCGTGAGTTTGTAGTCGGGATTGCCTCGCGTGGGTGAGCGGACGCCCCGGGATTCCCCTTCGGCATCCATCTGGCCATAGCCCCCGTAAATCGACAGACGGGGCATTAACTGGCCGACCCACTCCACCTCGAAACCGGTCGACTTCTCGCCTTGTACGACCAGATTGCGCCCGACGCCGGCCTGACCCAGCGGGATGCCTAGTTGCGCATATTCCGCCGCAGTCAAGTTCGAGCTGCGGAGGAAACCGTCGCGATACATTTCGAAGATCGAGAAGGTTACAGAGAGCTTGCGTTGGAACAGCTCGGATTTGAGGCCCACCTCATTGATGGTGCCGGTCACCTGATTGGTGAATCGCAGATCCGCTTCCGGATGACCGCCCGGCAGACCAAACCAAGTGGAGACGGTGGTCACGGGGTCCTCCTGCTCGCTGCGCAGCGCGTAAACCGTCAACCAATTGGTGGCTCGATAGGACAATCCAAAGCGAGGAGCACTGGTAGACTTCGGAGCGGTTCGAGAGGTGGTGTTGCGCAGCAGATTGGCCCCCGTGCTCTTCGCGTCATCCCAGCGCCAACTGACGGAACCTTGGATCCGGTCATCCCAGAAGCGGGATACATGATGCAGAAAGTAGCCGTAGGTATTGCTGGTGTTCCGCGTGTTTTGGTCCATGGGGCGGAGGGTGACGGTCTGGTTGTAATTAGGCGCGTACACCTCGAGATCGCCGATGGTTCCAGGCCAGCGCACGGAAGACGTCTTGTCATCGGTGTATTCATATCCCGCGAGCGTTTCATGTTTGCTGGCGAGGAACGACTGACCAAACAGACCGTATCGGGCAATCACATCACCCTGCAGAATCATACCTTCAACTGTATTGTCAGTGTTGTTCGCCGCGCGCGCCAGACTGATCACGCCGGTCGTGGCGTTTCGTTTCATGATATTGGAGACTGCCATTTTCCACGTATCCGTTCGCCGGTCGTAGAATGATGCACCTTGCCGGAGATAAAGAAACGATCCGAAGTTATGCGTAATGCTGGTAAAATGCATCTGCATGCTGTCCCGCTTACGATCCCATTGATTGCCGCCGGCGCTGCCGGAAGTATTAAGACTGCGCGGAGCGAACACCTCAGGCATATTTGGCGGACTGCCGTCGTGAAAACTGGTGAGGAAGGGAGTTCCTTCGTTTCCCGGAGTCAGGCCTTTAAAGAAAATCCCATCGTACATCAGCGTGGTTTTCGGGGTTATCTGCCACTTGAAGGAGGGAAAGACACCGTGCTGCTGGGTTTTGGCAAAGGTGGCGTAGGAGTCTTTCTCGAGGTAGCTGGCGGTCAGTCGGTAGCTCACGCCCTTGATCGGCAGTGGTCCGGTGGCATCGATTTTCCCCTCATAGTGGCTGTTGCTGGCGGCGGTAAAACGCACGGTCCGACGCTCCTCGTCGCTCGGCTGCAGGGAGACCGAATTGACCAGGCCTCCGAGTTCGCCCCGACCATAAATGGCCGAAGCCGGGCCTTTGAGAATCTCGACGCGGGAGATGTTCGCCAAGCCGGAGACGAAATTCGGCACCAGGTAATTATTATAATACTTTCGGGTGGTGCGAATGCCGCGGATCTTTACTCCGTCCGACACATTCTGTCGGGGCCCCACATTCGGCACGTAGGTCAGGGCCTCCGCCAGGGTGTCGGCCATCGTGTCATCGAGGAGTTCCCGCGGCAGGATGGAAAGCGATTGCGGGACGTCGCGCAAATCGGTGTTCAGCCGCGTACCGGTGGTGGTCCGGAGCATCTGGTAGCCTGGCGGATCCTCGGCTACGGCGAAGGGGGCCATCACGATCAATTCTTTTTGGTCGGGGGCGGCTGGTCTGTTCGGGTCCCGCGCGGTCTGCTGGGCGCGCGTATCCGCAAGTAAAGTACACAGGAGCACGAGCGTGAGCCAGGCCAGCAGAGGGCGTTGCTTGGGACCAAGGGGCGGTGTACCGTGCGAAGGGGAGGCAGTGATGATCAGCATGTTGTTGTCTGGGGTTGGGGTTGACGCGCGACCTCGTTCCGCTGGTAGCCACCGGGGATGCCGCGAAAACGCATGGCTGCGTTCGTTCATATTACTACTTCGAGAGCAGGGTGTCACTGCAGATTCGTCGCAGCGAGCCTCGGATTTTTCGTTACCTGACGTCGGGCCTGGGTGAGAATGGATGACTTTGGAAGAAAACGATTGATTGAACGAGCGGGACCAAATCAATGCCTGCGTAATTAAAACGATATTGGACTGCGATGATGTTCGCTGGGAAATAATTGGGTGCGGGGATGTCACGGAGTGAGTCAGCGGCGAGGCAATCCCAAGCCAGCCAGCTTGTGGTTTTAGTGTGAGTTCGGTTTTTCGTCATTGCTCTGATGACGAGCCAGACCGGCGGTACACGGCCTTATCCTGCGATGACACTCTCTCGGCACGCCTCGATATAGGCGCGAGAGCGGTTGATGGCGGCCGTGATCTCCGGGATCGTAGGGAGAATGGGAATCCCGCGAGGCGTCGGATGCATGAATATCTCCACATATCCCT
>CAYVDZ010000866.1:2519-2746 GCA_964450575.1 uncultured Opitutus sp. | reverse complement strand
CCGCAATCGGGCCCTGATTTTGATTCAAGATCGGCAACGTGAAGCTGACTCCCAACGACCATTTGCCGGCTCCCTGGTCCAAATCGTAGCCCGGCTTAAAGGAGACGTCCGGATATTGCCGTGCGACCTCCCCTTGCAACGCGACTTCGGCGACGGCATAAGCCGCGAGTTCCGCGAGGAGATCGGCGCGATTCTGCACCGCCCACAGCCGGGTTTGGTCCGTCCCG
>CAYVDZ010000866.1:0-2509 GCA_964450575.1 uncultured Opitutus sp. | reverse complement strand
GTCCCGGCCGGTGCTGGCGCATCGAGGAGCCCGCGATAGGAAAGACGTACATCCGCCAAAGCACCGACCGAAACACCCACCGCCTGTGCCAGCCCAATGCGCGCGGCCACCACCGCCCGATCACTCTCGCGACCGGCCAATTCGGCGCGATGAAGTGCGATGCGCGCCTGCGCCGCGAGCAGGGGCGAGACATCCCCCGCGTTGACCTGGGCATCCACCAAGCCCGCGGAATCGGCCAGGAGCGGCACCTGCGTTCGCCAGAGTTCCGCGGCGGCCTCAGCGGATTGCAACCCGACCAACGCATGACGCACCGCGCTGCGCACCGCCCACGCGCTTTCCGCAACGCGCAGATGCGCGACTTCGGCCCGGTACCCCGCCTCGCGGGTACGATGAGTACGCTTGCCCGCCGTCTCGATGGGCAAGGCCAGCGCATAACCCAGAATCCACGGGGTCATCCCACCCGGCGTGTCTCGATGGTAGGTGGGCGCAAAACTGAAGGTAGGATTCGGCCGCGCCTCCGCCGTCTTCATCCCCGCCTCCGCCTCTCTCAGTTGGGCGCGCGCGACCTCCAGTGTCGGGTTGAAATAGAGTGCGGCGAGCGTCAGCCGGGACAGCTCCCATTCGCCGCCGGCCTGGCCATGCGCAGCTAAGAAACGCCCCAGCCCCTCATCAGTGAGACGCCTGCCTTCGAGGTACGCTCGGGTCGTTTCGGAAACGAGCGGCTGCGGCGAATACGAAACGCACCCCGCCAACGTGGCGACTGTGAACAGCCCAAGGGTGAAGCGGAGGAGAAACATGAGGGTGGATAACAGGGTGCAAAACCGACTGTGACCGCACCCTCGGCGGGTGCGATTTCTGCGGCCCACTTTGCGGTGTGAGCGAAAGATCAAATCCCACACGCGCGAGCCTTCACGCTCCGATTACAGAACTGTAATCCGGGTGTTATCCGCCGGTAATCCTGCCGGGTGGCGGAGCATGACCGCAGCACGGTCCCGGGTTTCCCCTTCGAGGTCGGCTCCCACGCCGCCCTATTCTGATACCTTCAGCTGCCCGTCAGGTGCAGGCTCGTTTTGTACCGCAGGTCGACCGGCCCACTTTGCCACTTCGGTCCTAAAAATCCAGTTTCACCCCCCTTTCCGGCCACCGACAAAACCAGCAACGCTCCCCGACAGCTTAAGGTTGGGTTTCTTTATAACGGGAAGAGAGACCCAAAATACGGAGAGTGGAGCCATTCCCGAAGACGACTCGTTCCACCACGGTGGTGATGACCAGCGCGAGCAGCATGGTGACCACGGTATGACTCATGAAATGAGAGCCCTTGAGCATCTGGTAGAGACCCATCGACCAGCCTGCGGCCATGGCCAGGAGTACCATTCGTCGCTTCAGGGATTCGCGAGCCGCGAGCAGCGTGAGCGAAAGCAACGCGAACCCTCCACTCGCGTGCCCCGCCGGCCAGCAATGGCCCTTGCCCTCTGTGCACAGCTCCATGGAAAACGGCCGTCGGTGGGGTGCCGTGCCGCCATAGCGCACAAGCTCCGACGGACAGAAGACGTCCGACGTATTCTTCAACGCGCCTACGGTGACCGGAATCGACGCTGCGACCAGGAGCGTGATTGCCAGCCTCGGCCGATGCGTAATCCAACCCCATGCCTCCACCCGACGGCGCCATGACTCCGGCCCTGTGGTGAGAGCGATGAGGCCAAGCGCAAACGCGATCAGCAGCACCTTGGGGCCGTTGTAGAAAAGCAAACGACCCACCGGCTCACGCCCATCGACCAACCACCGCCGGGACGCGAAATCGAAGAACGGGTCCTGCAACCAGAGATCCAGCGGCGTGAATTCAAAAGCCCCCGCCAGAACCAAAAACAGGCAAAGCCACGGTCCGCGGGCGCGCAGGAACTGGCACGATTGCATTTGGGAAACGTTACGCCTCATGGGGTGGGGTCGCCGACAGGGCCGCGAGCGGCAGCGAGAGGACGAAGTAAGTCCAGCGTGGCTCGCCTCGATCGACAAGCTGAAGATCTCCTCCGTACGCTCGCGCGATTTCGCGGCTTAGGCTGAGCCCGAGGCCGTGCCCGCTGATCCTTCCCCGGCTGGCATCGGCCCGGAAGAAGCGTTGAAAGAGGCGGGGCCGCACGGCTTCCGGTATGCCTTCACCCGTATTTCCAATCTCGCACAGCGCGACGCCGTCTTGCACCCGCAGACGACAGGTCACGCGGCCTTCCGGCAAATTGAACTTAACGGCATTATCGAAGAGATTCAGCAACGCACGGTGGAGGTGCGTCGAGTCCGCCGACACCTCCATCTCCGCGAATTCGCCTTTCTCCATCGACACGCCTTTGGCCGCGGCGAGCAATTCCGCATCCTCCATCACCTCGCTCACCAAGGCGCCCAAATTTACTGTTAGCGACGGCAGCGCGGCGTGCCCCGCATCGAGTCTGGCCAGCAGGAGCAAATTCTCGGTGATGCGCTGCAACCGGTCGATTTCCTCCTGGATACTTACCAATTT
>CAYVDZ010000865.1:0-2748 GCA_964450575.1 uncultured Opitutus sp. | reverse complement strand
GTCCGACACTGCCCCTGCCTCTGCTGGAATGGCATTCACAATTCACGGACTGACCACCTCGGATCGGCCGCCTGGCAAGGACCCTACGCCTCCAGCGTTCCTCCTTGCCAGGGAGGTGATCACCGTGCGCGCCACGTGACTCACGCCCTCGACAATCGGACTCGGAGCAATCGCACCGCGTACGTATCCAGCCTTCAACCACGTGGCCCGGCGCGCAGAACACCAAAAAAACGTCTACCGGTTTCACGGCAGGCGACCACCTCCATTTCCGGCAGAGACGCGGTGCTGCGTTTCAGACCCACGCAGATTGACTGTTCGATAACGACTCCGTCGCACCTCAACCCGCATGAAACGTACTCCCATGAATAATGGCACCCCGAAACTGTCCCTCTGGGACCCCTGGTCATCCCGGGCACCCCCGCCAAGCCTCTGTTGAGAGCGCAACGGCGGCCGTTCTTTTTTGCGGCCCTCCATCCCCTATGTATCCAAACTTGGTATCCAAGCCGCGCAAAAGCAAAATCTCACGAGCCTCTCGGCTTTTTAATCGCCCGGCTTTTTCGTGCACTGCGGAGCCGCCCCACCCGGAAGCGGAGGGATGTCGCCCACGCCCGCCGGCGGCAGCGTGCCGTCGAGCTCCTGCCGCCAGTGGGCCACGTCGCCACCCGGGCAGTAAATATACATCATATGCAGGGGGTTGTCGCCGATGTTGGTGAGTTGATGAAACACGGTCGGCGGCAGAAAGACCGCCTGGCCCGCCGTTATCTCCTGCTTCTCGGTGCCAACGCAGATTTCGCCGCGCCCCTGCAGCACCATGTACACTTCTTCTTGCTCCTGATTATGCCAGGGCACCTGGCCGCCATTCGGCTCCAGCACGACATAGCCCATGGCGAAGCCTTGAGCTGAGATAGGTTGGCCGGCCTGCCCCACCATGCCGCGGGTCCAGCGGCGGGCGGGAAACGTGCGACCAGGAATCTTGGAGATATCCGCAATAATCATCACCCGCGAGCACGACGCACCCACCGCTCGCGGGCGACAAAAAAGTTCGCCAGAGCCCACTCGCAGGGACGGATGATCGGGTTAACGTTTGGAACCTTGATCGTCCGCCGCACCCGTCCCTCAACCGCGACAAGGCAACTCGGAGCCGAGCTCAGCTCAAAACGGATAACCAATGGAGAACTGCCACGTACCCGCCGGATCCGCCAGCCGAGGCTTGAGGTTGCGCCCATATTCCAACCGGAGCGGTCCAATGATGGTCTGATATCGCACGCCCAGCCCCGCCGAATAAAGCCGCTCCTCAAAGGGCAACTCGCGGAGCGCCACCGCGGTCCCCAATGCGTCCACAAACGCGACGATCGACCAGTTCGGCGTTAGCGCCTGTTCAATCTCGAAATTCAACAGGAGAAACGCCTTCGCCCCGATGAATAATCCGTCCGTCCCACGCGGAGCCGCTTCACCTCTTTGATACCCGCGGATGCTATTATCACCACCCGGGTAGAATCGTTTGTTCACCGGCAGGGTCGAGTCATCACTGCTGCCCGTGGTAATGATGCCTTGCGCCAAACCGAAGTGAACCCAGCGGCCGCCGCCCCAGTTCGTATGATAAGCCCCGGCCAGCTCCAGCCGCTGATAGGTCGACTCTCCGCCGAACATCGGATCGGCTGCCTCCAGCTGCATCGACCAATGATAACCGTGTCGCGGTCGCAACGGGTTGTCGCGCGTATCACCCACCAAGCCGATATTCACGCTCGCGACGAGGAGCTGGCTCTCATCCGTCAATTGGGTGGAGAGCTCGTTGCGACGGTTCCTCAAGGCCTGCAAAGTGTACCCGGCTTTCGCGTCGCCCCCGATCTGTCGCACCGGATGGCGCAGCGAAACATTCAAACCAAACTCCTGCCGCGTAAACGCGATCTCCTCGCGTTGCAGCCCGAAGAGGCGCGCGGTGCCATCCAGCGACTCGCCAAACAACTCCGGCACCGTATAGCTATAATCTCCACTCGTGCTTTTCATCGACTGCACAAGGTCAAGCCGGCTCTGGTGCGCGAGCCCGAAGATGTTCATCTGCCGGTGCTCCACTCCGGCCCGGAACTGTTCATAGCTGCCGTATCCGAAAAGCAGATGCGTCTCGTAACGCGGCCCCTCCCGCACCGAGAAAACCGGGTCCCGTACTTCCCCCACCGGCGGCTCATAGCGCAGATCCACCGCATCAAAGACCCCGAGCCGTGCAATCCGGTAGCGCGCTCGCTCCAGCATCACCGGATCGAGCGGATCCCCCGACTCGAGACGCACCCGCCGCCGCAACACCGACTCCCGGGTCGCCACCCGGCCGGAAAACCGCACCTGCCCCACCGTGACCGGCAAACCCGACACGATCGTAGCCACCACCTCCGCGGTCACCAGCGCGCCCGTTCCACCCGCCTCTTCCGCCTCGACGTACACCCCGACGTCCGGGAATCCTTCCCGATAATAAGCCTGCCGGATCGCTTCGCGAATATCCTCCTGCAGCGTCGGTGACCAGGGCCGACCCACCCATTGCTCCGGAGCGGGAAGCGAAACCCGATCGTCCTCGTCGCGCTGATACAGGATCCCGGCCACCTGCCAGCGCTGGCCTTCGGTGACCGTCACCCGCAGGGTGATCGCGCCGCCCGCAGTCTCGTCGACGATCTCCGCTTTTACCTGCGCTGAAATGTAGCCCTGCTGACGCAGCTCGCCGAGCAGCACAACCTCGAGCACTCGGGGCGCGACACGGCG
>CAYVDZ010000864.1:0-2750 GCA_964450575.1 uncultured Opitutus sp. | reverse complement strand
TCCGCCGATGCCGCGCTTCTCATCACCCTCACCCCCGGTTCCTACACTGCCCAGGTTGCCGGCGCCGGCAATACCACCGGCGTCGCCCTGGTCGAAGTGTATGAAGTGCCGTGATACGGCGACAGTGGGGGCATATCGATGGGGAGAGGCCGACGGGGTCTGCTTGAGGAGCGCGAATTAAAAATGAGCCCTGTGGAGACTGCGCGGAGACTGAAGATCCGGCGAGATAGCTAACACCAAAGCCGGGAGATGGGTTACAGCTACGGGCACGATGCCTTGGAAAAATGCAACCCCTTTGGAAGAAATTATGCGCTTTGGTACGCACGCGCTGACGGATCGATTCACGCTGACGGATTTGTGTGAGCAGTTCGGCATCAGTCAACGAACCCGGCACATGTACCTGTCGCCGTGGGCCGCGGAAGGATGGAAGGGGCCGCGGCTTGACGGGGTCAGTCTGCGGCAACGGCCTGGCGCGTGGTCGGGGGCATTCATGCGGGTATTGGAATCAGGTCGGGTTTGCGATTCACTCTGAAGTTCGCGAAAACGATGGGGTTGAACTCACCGACCACCGTGCCATCGACTCCACCAGACTCCACTGCGCAAATACGAATCGTGAAAGCCGACAACCATGCCAAAACCTGAAACCCACCGTTGGGAATTCCAGACACGGTTTCGCCGCCACGCCTTCGGGTGGAAGTCCCAACCGGCCGTCACCCGGGTCAGGCAGGCCGTCGCCGAGATCAAAAAGATCGCGAAACGGGACGCGCTGCTCGCCGCGGAGGGTGCCGTTCTCTTCCTCGAACGCGTCTCGCCCGCGCTGGAACAAGTGGACAGTTCTTCGGGGGCGATCGGCTCCGCCGTGAACAATGCGATCGCGGACCTAGTGCCGCTCATCGCCAGCGCGCCGGCGAATGCGACGACGCGCAACTCCTGGCTCGAGCGCCTGTTCGATGCGCACGAGGCCGACCAGATTCCGTACATCGAACGACTGGCCGAAGACTGGGGTGCTCTGTGCGCGTCGCAGCAGGTCGCATCGCTTTGGGCGGATCGCCTGCTCGGCCTCACGCGCGCGGTGCTCGGTCCGGATCAAGGTCAACGCGTTCACTTCCACGGAACTGCGGCGTGTCTCGGCGCGCTTTACCACGCCGGACGGTTCGACGAGATCGGCGAGCTTCTGCACGGCGACAACCGCTGGTCTTACCGGCAGTGGGCGGTGCGAGCGCTGGTCGCGAAGGGCCAGAAGGCTGAAGCGCTGCTACTGGCGGAATCCTGCCGGGGCCGTTGGACCAGCGACTCCGAGGTCGACTCCACCTGTGAGGAAATCCTGCTTTCATCCGGCCTGCGGGACGAAGCCTACGCACGCTACGGCGTACGCGCGAATCAAGGCGGCACCTACCTTGCGACCTTCCGTGCCGTCGCCGGGAAATATCCGGAAAGACCTGCCGGCACGATCCTGGCCGATTTGGCGAAGACCACGCCCGGGGACGAGGGCAAGTGGTTCGCCGCCGCCAAAGATGCCGGCCTTTACGCGGAGGCGCTGACGCTCGCGAGTCGCTCGCCCTGCGACCCAAAGACCCTCACCCGCGCGGCGCGCGATTTCGCCGAAACGGAGCCGGCGTTTGCCGTGGGGGCTGGTCTGGCCGCGCTCCATTGGCTGATCAAAGGCTACGGCTATGAAGTTACCGGGGCCGACGTTTACAGCGCATATTTCTCGACGCTGGCTGCCGCCGGGCGCCAGGGGCGGACGGCTGAAGTGAAAGAGCGTATCCGGAATAGGGTGGCATCCGAAGACACCAATGAAGGCTTCGTGCGCAAAGTGCTCGGCCGGGAGCTCGGTTTATGAGGCAGCGGACGGTCGTCCACGTCGCGGGCCCGGTGGGTGCCGGCAAGACCGCGTTCATTGAGCGGCTGCTCGCGGCCGTGATGAAATTGACGCTCTGCGTGAGGGGCGAACGCGATCCGAAAGCGCGGGAGGTCCGGGAATCGTCGCCGGAAGCGCAACCCGAGCTGCGGCGCTACCGCAAGGCGGGCGCGAGCGAGGTGGCGCTCTACCGCTTTGCCCGGCAGAGCATGGATGAATTCTATATGAGCGCGGTCATGCAGAACTACTCCGAGGCCGTGCTCATCGAGGGAGACTGTCCGATCGACTACGTTGATCTCTCTGTCTTCGTGACACCGCCCCCGGCACCGGGAAAATCGCTTCTCCGCCGGGTGGTCCGTAGTCGCGCCGGGGACCGCCGTGCCGCGATGGCGGAATTCGCGCATCTGTTCGAAGACACGAGTGTCTTGGACCGTCGGTTTGGTTTGAACGTTCTCAAGGCACTTGTCGCGAAGACACCAGCGCCGCCACCGCAAACGGAGCGCCCGCCCGCTTCGCGGGAGGCGCTGCGGAGCGAAATGGGCGCGGGTTCGTCAAGCGCGGACCCTCGGCGCTGGGCCCTGGCACCAAGCTTTGAGGGAATCGAGAGCGCCCACCTCGTCGTGGTCAACGTGCGCGCTGGCGACGATCGCCGCGCGGCCGAGATGTTCCTCAACGACGTGGCGCGCCTGCGTAAGGACGAGGAAGTCTTCCGCGACGTGGTTGGTTTTCGGGGTTATCGACTGCCCATTATGGCGGTGATCGCGGATCTCTCGGACCCAAAGGATGCGGGCGCGAAAAAGGCGGTGGCACGGGTGAAGCGGGCGACGAAACGTCAGTCGCCGTGATCATTGATTGGAAGGAAACTGGATCTTCCTGAGGTTGGGCCAGG
>CAYVDZ010000863.1:0-2753 GCA_964450575.1 uncultured Opitutus sp. | reverse complement strand
CAGCAGGAAAAGAGGATTGAGGCTGCTCATCTCGGCGAACACCGGGATTGGATGCGGCCGCGATGCCGCAGCATCAAAGAGCGCCCGACCCGCAGTGTGCGAGCCGGTGAAGCCGACGGCCGTCGTCGCCGGGTGTTTCACGAGGGCGATTCCGATCGTGGCCCCGCCACCGTGAATGAGTGAAAAAAGTCCCGCGGGAAGTCCACCGGCGGCCACGGCGCGGTTCACGGCGGTGGCGACCAACTCGGAGGTTCCGGGATGAGCGCGGTGGGCCTTCACGATCACGGGGCAACCCGCGGCGAGCGCCGAAGCGGTGTCGCCGCCGGTGACGGAGAACGCCAGGGGGAAATTGCTGGAGCCGAAAACCACGACGGGGCCGAGCGGGAGCAGCATGCGGCGCAAATCGGGCCGGGGCAGGGGCTGGCGATCGGGCAGGGCGCGATCAATGCGCGCATCAACCCAGGAGCCTTCCCGCACGAGTTCGGCGAACAGCCGCAGCTGTCCGCAGGTCCGCGCACGTTCACCCATGATGCGTGCGATCGGCAGCCCGGTTTCCGCACTTGCGCGCTGGAGCAGTTCGTCGCCGAGGGCTTCGATCTCCTTTGCGATCGTATCCAGAAGCTGGGCACGTTCGCGCGGGCTGCGCGTCCGATAGTCGGCAAACGCTGCGACCGCCCCCGCCAACGCGGCCTCGACGGCGGTGGAGTCCGCTTCGTGAAACGCGGGCTCCAGATTTTCGCTGGTCGCGGGATTGACGGCATGGAAGGTCTTGCCGCCGGTCCGGCCCGGAGCGCCGGCGATTAAACTGAGGCCGTGGAGATTCATGGTCAAAGGACGTGGTTAACAAGCGTGCCGACCGGCTCGATCGTGATGCGGATTTCGTCCGCCGGCTGGAGGGTGAAAGAATCCGGAGGCACGACGCCGGTGCCGGTCATGAGGAAGCATCCGAAAGGAAACGTGTTGTCGCGAAAAAGCCAGTCGGCGAGCGAGGCGAGCGGACGCTTGATCTGACTGACGGTGGTTTCGCCGCCGAAGACACTCTTGCCCGAGCGCCGGATCTCGATGGCGATCACGGTTTCGGCGGTGGGCAGCGTGTTGGAAATTACAATACACGGGCCGATTGCCGCGCTGCGGTCGTAAACTTTGGCTTGCGGCAGGTAGAGCGGGTTTTCGCCCTCGATGTCGCGTGAACTCATGTCATTGCCAATGGTGAAACCAAAGACGCGGCCGGCGGCGTTGACGGCGAGCGTGAGCTCGGGTTCGGGGACATTCCATTTTGAATCGGAACGAATGCGCACGCCTGTTCCCGGGCCGGCCACCCGATGGGGCGTCGCCTTAAAAAACAGTTCAGGGCGGTCCGCCTCGTACACGCGATCGTAGAACGTGCCGCCACCGGAGTCTTTCGACTCCTCCATGCGCGCGGTGCGGCTGCGGAAATAGGTTACGCCAGCGGCCCAGATTTCCTGGGACTGTAACGGAGCGCGCAGGGAATCGGCCGTGGGCGGTGGGGCGGTCGGCGCGCCGAGCAAGGCGCTCTCGATGAGCTCCAGGGGAGTCTCCGATTGAAAAACGTCGTCGAGTGTGAGCGGGCGCGCGGGATGGGAGAACGTGCCGTCGCGTTCGAGCACAAGACCGGTGGCGGTGGAATAGAGGCGGATCATCAGAATGGGTTTATTTGTTTTTGCGGGCCGCTTTTTCCATGTTGCTGGTGGGCACCTTGCCCTGAACGGTCCAGCCGCCGTCCACGTAGAATGTCTGTCCCGTGACGTAGCTCGAGTCGGCCGAGGCGAGAAAAACGGCGGGTCCCACCATCTCTTCCGCCTCGGCGGTGCGGCCGAGCGGAATCATTTCGCCCCAGACATCACGGTAGTTGGGATCGTCCTTGAGGTTGCGGTCCACATTGACCGGCCCGGGAGCAAAGGTGTTCACGCGGATGCCAAGCGGAGCGAGTTCGATCGCCAGCTGTTTGGTCAGCCCGTGCAGGCCGGCTTTGCTCGTGCCGTAGGCGACGAGATTTTTGACGCCGAGCTGTGCGCATTGTGTGGATACGTTGACGATGCTCCCGGCGGTCTTCGTCTCGCGCATCCAACGGGCGGCGGCGAGCGAGCAGAAAAACGTGCCCTTCAAATTGGTATCGAGAACGGTGTCCCACTTTTCCTCCGTCGTATCGAAGAAGCCCGCCCAGCCCGTCAGGCCGGCGTTGTTGATCAATACATCGAGCTGATCGAAGTGCTTCCGAGTCTGAGCAAACATGCGCTCGATTTGTTTTACCTTTCCGAGATCGGCGCGGACCACGAACGCGCGTCGGCCGAGAGTGCGGATCTCGGTCGCGGTGGCTTCGGCGCCGGGGCGATCGGAGTTGTAGTTGACGATGACATCGGCTCCTTCGCGGGCACAGCCGAGCGCGAGCGCCCGGCCAATGCCCTTACTGGCTCCGGTGATGAGGACAGTTTTTGCGTTAAGTCGCATGGGGATAACCTCACATCGCAATCAGGTCCGGACGACGGGCGCGATGTGTTTTTGAGACGGGTTGTGTCGGAAGACCTCTCTCGCCGCGCGTGCCTCGTTACGCGGTCAGCAGGGACTTCAGGTCGGCGAGCGACAATTTGGCCGACACCGCATCACTGGCCTCGAAAACATCCGCGAGCAGGGCGCGCTTCTCAGCCTGCAGGGCGAGCACCTTTTCTTCTACGGTGCCGGCGGCGATGAGTTTGTAGCTCGTGACCACGCGGGTCTGGCCAATGCGGTGGGCG
>CAYVDZ010000862.1:0-2757 GCA_964450575.1 uncultured Opitutus sp. | reverse complement strand
GGAGACAAACTCGTGAACAACGCATCCATCAATGTCGGTATCGTCGGCGCGACAGGCGCCGTCGGTCAAGAGCTGCTCCAGCTTTTGCATGATCGCAACTTCCCCTTTGCCTCGCTGCGGCTCTTCGCTTCGGCGCGGTCGGCGGGCAAAGTCATCGGTTGCGCGGGCAAGACTTATAAAGTGGAGGAGGCGAAGCCCGGAGTGTTTGCCGACATCGATGTGGCGTTTTTTGCGGCGGGGACAGCGGTCACCCGCGCGCTGGCGCCGGACGCGGTCAACGCGGGCTGCCTCGTGATCGACAAGAGCTCCGCCTACCGGATGGATCCGGAGGTGCCGCTCGTGATTCCCGAGATCAATCCCGAGGGTCTGCGCCAGCACAAAGGCATCATCGCCAACCCAAACTGCTCGACGGCCGTGACGTTGATGGCGCTCTGGCCGCTGCACCAGGCGTTTGGGTTGAAGCGTTATTTTGCGAGCACGTATCAATCCGTGTCCGGCACGGGCGCCGAAGCCGTGCGGGAGTTGGAAGATCAGATTCAAGCTCACGCGAAGGGTGAGCCGATCGCCCCCAAAGTTTATCCCTACCAGATCGCGTTTAATGTGATCCCGCAGGTGGATTCGTTTGGACCGGACGGCTACACGGGCGAAGAAACGAAAATGATGTTGGAGAGCCGTAAGATCATGGGCCTCCCGAACCTCAGGGTTTCGGCGACGACGGTACGCGTACCCGTGGTGCGGGCGCATTCCATTGCGGTGAACGCCGAGTTTGAGCGTCCGGTGAGCGTCGAGGCGGCGAAGGCCGCGATTGCGGCGTTTGCGGGGGCTGAACTCGTCGACGATCCGGCGAAGCGGGCTTATCCGACCCCGCTGGATTTCTCGCGGAAGGTGAAGTGCGGGGTGGGCCGCATTCGCATCGACTCGGCTTTGGACAACGGCCTCGCGCTTTGGGTGAGCGGAGATAATCTGTGGAAAGGCGCGGCGTTGAACGCGCTGCAGAACGCAGAACTGATGGTGCGCGAAGGCTGGTTGCGGCGGAAGACGCCGGGTTCGACGGCGGCTCCGGCGATGGCGGGGGTCTGAAAGTAGGTCACGTTGCCGGGGACTCACCGCTCCAAAATGCGGTGAGTGGCGGGCAATTTTCCGCTTGGTTTCACTTTTCGCTACGTCATACCGGAATAATTCCTTGTCATAGTCGGGTGCGGTAGGCTTTTTTCTCCCTTCGGCTCGGACGCTTAGCTCAGTTGGTTAGAGCACCTCGCTTACACCGAGGGTGTCGGGGGTTCGAGTCCCTCAGCGTCCACCACCTTTCTCTCGCAGCGCAGCGGAGGGCGAAAGGCGGTCGAGTTTAGTATCCGCTTCCAGATTATTCGTCACTCCACCTTCATGCGACATACCGTTTCCGTCCTCGTTGAGAACAAGTTTGGCGTTTTGGCGCGCGTCTCCGGAATGTTTTCCGGCCGCGGCTTCAACATCGACTCGCTCAATGTCGCCCCCACGCATGACGCGTCGCTGTCCCGTATCACCGCTGTTCTCAAGGGTGACGACGTCCAGCTCGACCTCTGCATCAAACAGCTCCGGAAGCTCGTCAACGTCGTCGAGGTCCTCGACTTCACCGAAGGCCAGGCCGTCAACCGGGAGCTGATCCTGGTCAAGGTGCGCGCCGACGCCAGGTCCCGCCCCGAGATTCTTCAAATCAAGGAGATCTTCCGCGCCAAGATCGTTCATCTCGCCCAAGACTTCGTGATCATCGAAGCGACCGGCGACGACGAAAAGGTCAACGCGATCCTCGGCCTGCTCGAGCCCTTCGGCATCATCGAACTCGCCCGCACCGGTCGTCTCGCGCTGAAGCGCTAAAGAGAAACACGATGTTGAGCGATGTGGGTTGAGGGTTTGAAAGACCGAGCGCATCGCCCGCTTTCAATTTTCAGCACGCCATCCGCCTCCACTCCGACGCTCTCAACGCTCACCGTTCATCGCTGAACTCACCCCAACGCCCGCCACTCGTCCGCCCTTCAACTTTTCCAAACCATGCCCGCCAAAGTCTACACCGATAAAGACGCCGATCTCGGCGTGTTCGCCAACAAAACCCTCGCCGTCCTCGGCTACGGTTCCCAAGGCCATGCCCACGCGCTGAACCTCAAGGACAGCGGCTGTAAGGTCATCATCGGCCTCTATCCGGGTTCCAAGTCACGCGCCGTCGCGGAGCAACACGGCTTCGAAGTCGTCGACACCGCGGAAGCGGTGCGTCGTGCGGACGTGATCATGGTCGCGCTGCCCGATATGAAGCAGGCGGACGTTTACGAGCAGGACATCCTCCCCAATCTCGCCAAGGGCAAGACTCTGTTGTTCTCCCACGGCCTCGGCGTTCACTTCGGCCTGATCAAGCTCCACAAGGATATCGACTGTATCATGGTCGCTCCCAAGGGCCCGGGCCACATGGTCCGCCGCCTCTATGCCGAAGGCAAGGGCATGCCGGCGCTCATCGCGGTCGCTCAAGACAGGTCGAAGAAGGCCAAGAAAATCGCTTTGGCCTGGGCCAAGGGCATTGGCTCGACCCGCGCGGGCGGGATGCGGAACCGGCCCGCATTTACTACCTTCAGCAGGTAGCTCTGCTCGCTTTCGCCTTTCGGGAACCAGTGCTGGAACAGCGCCATCCGGTCGTCATGGAACTCGCGGCGGGAGAACCAACGTGCCCACCATTTGGGCTTCTCGGTTAATTCGTACAGGTCGTCGCGCGGGATGAACTCGGTGCCCGCC
>CAYVDZ010000861.1:0-2761 GCA_964450575.1 uncultured Opitutus sp. | reverse complement strand
GCCGCACTTTGAGACGGTATTGGCGACCTAGATAGCGATGGGTCGCGCCGCTCGCGTAACTAACCGGCATACGGTTGCGGTTCATTTCGGCAAAAGCGGTGCGCTGCCGGACGATCCAGCGCAGACGCCCGCCGATCTTGGCTGAAATGTCGGCTTCGGAGGAACCGTGTGGCGCGGCTAGCTCCAGCGTGCCGTCGGGTAGCACGCTAATCGCGAGCGTGCCGCGTTTCGTGCGGCGGAGTGACGCGGACCCGGCCGGAGTTTGGATGGTGACCGCGTCAGACATCCGACCGATTGCGCGCGATGCGGAGGATGGACTCGATGATGGCATCCATCTGGTCGAAGCTAAGTTTTACGCCCTTGTCGCGTTGCAGGGTGAACAGCAGGTCGTCAAGGTCGTTGCGCATGTGGTTTTGCGCATCAGCGTTTTCCCGCCAGCGCACGATGGCGTGCTTGCGGATGATGCCTTCGATTTCACACGCGACCTCCGCCAGCAAATCGACCAACGGCGGCGTGGGAACAGCCCTCGCCGTCTGTCCGTCGTAGGGGGCTTGGTCGTCATGCACCATGCCGGTCTCGCTGGTAGCGGCAGCGTTGGTCGTTGCCGTCGAGGGCGACAACTGGCTTTTGAGCTCGCCGAAAAAAGCTTTGGCGAGGTCGCTGTGGCGCACCGCAGGTGGAGTATCGTCGTGCTGACCATCACGGACTTTCTCCATGATCGCGGTGACGCGGTTCAGAAGTTCGGCCTCGCTGATGCGCTGCGCCTTGTAGTCGTCGATGGCTTGTTGGAGCAGGAGCGAAAACCTTCGGTAGAAGAAAGGATCTTCCTCCATCTTTTCGGTGATCGTTTTCTTGGTGCGGTTGGCGATGACGTCGGCCTTGGCGCGGGGCGACGTGACTTTATCTACCTCGGCTTGGAATGCCTCGCGCTCGAAGATGTTTACCGGTGCTACGATCTGGATGACTTCATCGGCCTGCACGTAGGTCGAGAGCATCTTTTGGATCTGCTTCTCGTAATCCTTGTAGTCGATTTCCTCGGCGTAGCGAATTTTGACCGAGGCACGGATTTTCTGAAAAAGAACGGCGTCACGCTTGTAGCGCTCGACCTTGGCCGAATCGGCGGTGTTCAGCCAAGTGAGGGTGGACAGACCGATTTTCAGCAGACGACTAAAGCGGGAAACGCGGGTGTAGAATTCCTCGCGTTTGAGAGGTTCTTCGAGGGCGAGGACGTAGGCCTCGTCGTCCTGCTTATTCGGGACGTCCCGGAACATATCCCACACGCCATCGTGTGCGGCCGGAAGCTGCTTCAGTTCCTCCCGAACATCGGTCAGCGCGCCCTCCAAGTCCTCGGGATCGAAGAGCTGGCCGGCGAGTTTGCTGTAGAGTTCAAGGGCATCGTGCAGTTCGCCGATGACGCCGTGATAGTCGATGATGTAGCCGTAGTCCTTGCCGGGATAGAGACGATTCACGCGGGCGATGGCTTGCAGGAGCGTGTGTTCTTTGAGGCTGCGGGCGATGTAGAGGACAACGTTCCGCGGGGCGTCGAAGCCGGTGAGCAACTTGTCCACCACGATGATGATCTCGGGGGTGTCGCTCTTCTTGAATGCCTCGATGATGTTGCGGTTGTAGTCCTTCTCATTGCCGTGCTTCGCCATCTGGGCTTTCCAGAATTTTTGCACGTTCTCGTCGGCAGCGGCATCGCCTTCGCCCTCGCGGTCGTCGGGTGCGGAGATGAGGACTTCGGAGGAAACTTTACCGATCTGATCGAGGTAGCTCTTGATGAGCAGGGCCTCGCGTTTGCCGCCGGCGGTGAGCTGGCCTTTGAAGACATCGCCCTGCCAGTTTTGCTCGAAGTGGCGGGATACATTCCAAGCGATGAGGTAGAGACGGCTGTCGATGCGGGTGAGTTCGTCGCGTGAGGCGAACTTGCGCTTTAGGTCGACCTTTTGCTGAACGGTCAGCCCTTCGCAAAGTTCTTCGAACATGCGATCAACGGCTTTCTGGTTCACGTCCTGGCTGACATGGCGGCCTTCGTAGAGCAGCGGGACTACGGCCTTGTCGGCGACCGCGTCGCGGATGGTGTAGGGTGGCTCGATGATGCCGCCGAATTTTTGGGCGGTGTTCTTTTCCTTCTTCATCAGCGGCGTGCCGGTGAAGCCGATGAAACAGGCGTTAGGGAGCGCCTTCATCATGCGGAGATTGGCCTCGCCGTATTGCGAACGGTGGCTCTCGTCCACGAGGACGAAGAGGTCGGCGTTGAGGTTGCGGAAGGAGTCGTTGGCCTTGGCCGCGGCACCGAACTTGTCGAGGACGGTGGTGATGACGGACACGCGGTCATCTTCCAGTAATTCGATGAGGTGGCGACCGGTGCGGGCCTGCTGGGGCTCCTTGCCGCATTGGTGGAAGGTCTTGAAAATCTGTTCGTCGAGGTCGATGCGGTCGGTGACGAGCACGATGCGTGGATTGGGGATGGCGGGTTCGAGCGCGAGCGCTTTGGCCAGCATGACCATGGTGAGGGATTTGCCGGAACCCTGGGTGTGCCAAATGACGCCACCCCGGCGGCGACCCTCGGCATCGCGAAGGCGAATGCGCTCCATGGATTTGAGGATGGCGAAATACTGCTGGTAGCGCGCGATCTTGCGCACGGTGCCGCCTTCGTCGAAGAGCGTGAATTGCCGCGTCAATTCGATCAGGCGCTCGGGCCGACAGAGCGCGTGCAGCAGTCGATCCTGACCAGTCACCTCACGTGCGCCGGCGGCAG
>CAYVDZ010000860.1:0-2761 GCA_964450575.1 uncultured Opitutus sp. | reverse complement strand
AATGAAAGCCGGAGGCCCGGAGTTTGCTGTGGTCAAGGATGCCGTCTCCTTCGACGGACAGACCGCCAGCATCGACGGACGGTACCGGGCAATCCACGGAAGGCTCGTCGCCGTTACACCGCCCGAGGGCCGCCGTATCCAGCAATTATGGACAACGCGCGAGTTCGACGACGACTTCATCCTCAAGCTTGAATTCCGCGCCACGCCCAATGCGGACAGCGGCGTCTTCATCCGCCAACCTCAGCTCCAGGTCCGCGACTACCTGCTCGCCGGGCCTTACAAAGAGTTGAAAAACTACCGGGCACAGGACTGGAACGAAGTGATTGTCACCGTGCGAGCGGGCGTCGCGCACGCGACCTGCAATGGCGAGCTGCTGACCGACAATCTCAAGGTCCCCGCCACCGGTCCGATCGGACTGGAAGGTGACCGCGGCCAGGTCGAGTACCGTCGCATCCGCCTGAAACCGCTCACCCCTTGAGTCACGGACGGGGCGGCGCTCCCAGCCGTGCGCCGCGGCCGGAGATCGATCGGCCAGCCGCGTATCCTATCACACCATACGCTCCAGCTTGATGGGATAGGTCTGCCCGGCATTCCACTGACACACGATCAGGTCGCCACTCGCCAGGACACATACATCGTGCCCGTGTTCGATGATCGGTTGGGCGCGTTGCAGCGGGGTGAGTTTGCCGTCGACGTAAACGGGTTCCGTCCCACCGGGTGCACTGACGACTTTGCCCGTAGCATCGAGGACCACCATAAAACCGGAGGGGTTGCCCGGAAGTTTGCTTGCGACGGGATCCGTGGACCAACACACGCCCGCATAGAGCTCTGATCCGGAAATCACCGGCCGGCACACCATGCACCCGGGCACAGGGAGGGTTTCGAGATATTTTCCCTCGAGCGTAAACCGACGGAAGCAGTGATCCACCCGCGACGTCACGAGCAAAGTGGCACGATCGACGCCGCTGCGGAGATCGAGCGCAATCCCGTGCGCGTTGTTGAGTCGCTGCGCCTCGGGAACGCCATCCTTGCCGCCGAACCGCGCGATAAAACGTCCGTTGCGATCATAGCGCAGGACGAAATTCGAGCCGTACCCATCCACGACGTAAATGTCGCCGTTCGGTGCAATCGCCGTCTCCGTCGGATTGAAATTCATACCCGGCTCATACGCTCCCACGCTCATCGGATGGCTGAGGCTAAAGATCTCCCTCCCGTTGAGATCGATCTTCACGACCCGCCCCGTCTGACGGTATCCACCATTCCCTGACTTCCAGAGTCCGGAATCGGTGACGAAGAGAAACTCGGTGCCATTCTCGTTGGTCAACGTGAGCCCGTGGCCGGCCGGCCAGACGGTTCCCCAGGAATTCAAGATGGTGCCGTCGGGCCGAAACACGAGCATCTGGTTGTGCGAGTGATCACCGATCATGAACAGCCGGCCATCCTGGGACTGCACCATTTCGTGGCAGTTGAGGATGGGATGGTGCCGGCCTTGTCCGGGCGCGACCCAGTCCTTGATCACCCGATAGCGAAACGCGCCGTGACCGACAACAAGATCACGCCCTGGCACCGTCGCCGCGCGGAGCGGCTGGATCCAGGTGGCGGCGACGGCGGTACTCAGACCGGAGAGGAAGTGGCGACGCGTGGTCATGGGAGGGGGTGATTCGGATTCTGAAGCGGGAACGAAGTCGTCGTTGAAACGGGGTTCAGGGTCGTGATCATAGCACGCGGCGGACGAGAGCAATCTCAACCGGGTGTGAACTTCGCAACCCGGCACTTCGCTGCGGCCGCGCTCGCCCATGGGCGCAAGGCCCTCGGGAAGAAGCGACCTGCCGTGCAAAATATTCCCTCGACGAATTGTTTTTGCGACCGGTTAAATCTGCGCCGCGTTGGCGCGAAAAGGCCGAAGCGCACCGCTCCCATCCGGGCGCTTAAAGGCCGGTTCCTCTCCGCCAGCGTCCACTGTTCGGCAGAATCGCTTCCCGCTGAAACGCACCTTCCCCCGGTAAACACGGGATAGGCTCACCTTTGTTTTTAGAGTAGACTCCAGGGGGGCGCGGCCTGCGCGATTCCCTCTGCCGTTTGCACAGACGAGTGTTTTTTCGGAAGTGCTCCACCGGAAATCGCTTTTGCTTTGCCCCACTTCAGCTGACCCTTTTTCTATGTTACCCCTACCCCGACTTACGACCTTCGCGGGCTACCTCGCCTTGGCCGCCGCTCCTGCCCTTGCCCAACCGGCCGCCGTCACCATTCCGTCCGCCGCGACCAACCAGACCGTTGTTCTCACTCCGTTTGAGGTCTCCTCGGCAAAGGACAACGGCTACGCCGCCACCGAGACGCTCGCCGGCACTCGCATGCGCACCAGTCTCCGCGATGTCGGCGCCTCTCTCACGATCCTCACGCCGGAATTCCTGCGCGATCTCGGCGTTAACTCCCTCGATCAGGCGCTGCTCTATACTCCGAGCGTCGATGCCACGGAGGGCGACAATACGGACGCCAACCGCGCGTCGGGCACGCAGATGCGCTTCGGCACCGGACAATCCTTCTCGATCCGCGGCTTCAACACCAACGCCGGCAACCAGTCGATTTCCCACGATTTCTTTTCCGCCCTCGAGCCGACGGACAACTATAACCTCGAGCGCATCACGCTCTCCCTTGGGCCAAACGCCCTGCTCATCGGCGTGGGCAATCCGCAGGGCACCGCTGTAACCACCACGAAACGCGCCCAGTTTACGCGGCGAAAAACCGAAGTGCAGGTGCAGGC
>CAYVDZ010000859.1:0-2762 GCA_964450575.1 uncultured Opitutus sp. | reverse complement strand
GTTCGTCTTCTGCGTTCTGCTCGCGAGCAAGCCGCAGAGCTTCGGCCTCGCCAACTCCATGGCCGGCGTGAACGTCGCGTTTCTGCTCACGGGCGCCTGGTGGCTGCTGTTCACCGTTCCCGCTTTGCTCTGGGTCCGGGAAACCCCGGGTCGCCCGGCCGTCGGCCCCGGCTCAGTCATCACCCGCGGGTTTCGCCAGCTCTTCTCCACCTTTCGGGAAATCCGCCGCGATCGCCGCCTCCTCCTGTTTCTCGGAGCCTATATCCTCTATATCGATGGCGTGAATACCGTCATCAAGATGGCCACCGACTACGGCCTCGCGATCGGACTCGACGGCGACGCCCTGATCCAGGCGTTGCTGGTCACCCAATTCATCGCCTTTCCCGCCGCCATCGCCTTCGGACGCCTCGCCGGAATAATCGGCGCCAAAACCTGCATCATGATCGGCATCGGCGTCTATGCCGTAATCTGCGTGTTCGCCACCCAGATGACCACCGATCGCGAGTTCTTCATCCTCGCCGGGGTCGTTGGTCTGGTTCAAGGCGGCGTCCAGGCCCTGAGTCGTTCCCTCTTCGCCCGCCTCATCCCCGCGGAAAAAGGTGGGGAATACTTCGGGTTCTATAACATGGTGGGCAAATTTGCGACGATCCTGGGCCCTCTACTCATGGGCGTCACCGCCTTGCTGATCGACTCACGCACCTCCATCCTCTCCCTGCTCCTTCTCTTCGGTGGCGGACTGTGGCTTCTCGCCAAGGTCCGCCCGTGAGGATCATCGCCTTCCTCGTTGAGGCGTGCGAGCCTCCCCACCGTTCCTAAACGTCGTCAGAACCGGAAGCACCTCTCCCGGAACGTAAGCTGAATTCGCCTCCGCGATTGCAACCCGCGGCTAGAATCGTTTCCTACCCAATTCCGATGCGACCCACTCCCCGATTCCCATCCTTCACCCGTTGCGCGCTTGTCTCGCTGCTTCCGCTAATGGCCGCGACCTTCGCGTCCGGCCAAACGGAGCGCCAAGGCACGGTCGCCCAACGTTACCAGCAGCTCTGCTCGAACTGTCACGGCGCCAACCTCGAAGGCGGCCAGGCCCAATCGCTCCTCGACGATGTCTGGGTCGCCGGCGGCGATGATGAGAGCCTCGCCCGCAGCATTCGCCAGGGGTTTCCCGACAAGGGCATGCCCACGTGGGGCGACGCCATTCCCGAAAAAGAGATTCGCGCCATGGTGATCTACATTCGCGAACTGCGGGCCAAGCATCAGCGCGGCCAGATCACCTTCGCCAAGCCCGCCGATTCGATGGCGGTGACCAGCAAACTTCACGAGTACCGCCTCGACACCTGGGTCGGCAAACTCGACCAGCCCTACTCGCTCGCCTTTCTCAGCCCGGAACGCGCCATCGTGACCGAAAAGCGCGGCCGCGCCTACCTGATCGAAAACGGGAAGATCGCCGATCATCCGATCGCCGGTATGCCCACCGTGGATACGGCCGGTCAGGCCGGACTCTTCGATGTCGTGCCGCATCCGAACTACGCCACGAATGGCTGGCTCTACTTCGCCTACTCCGATCTGCAGGACGGCACCAGCATGACCAGGATCATCCGCGGCAAATTGCGGAACTCAGACCTCGTGGAACAGGAAACCATTTTTCAGGCGCAACCCGAACACTATATCAAAGCCGGCGGCGTCCACTTCGGTGGCCGCATCGTTTTCGACGGCAAGGGCTATATCTATTTCACCATCGGCGAGCGCGGACAAAAAGATCAGGCCCAGGATCTCGGCCGCCCGACCGGCAAGGTCCATCGCCTCTTCGACGACGGCCGCCTGCCGCCTGATAATCCCTTCGTTAACGATGCGACGGCCCTGAAGTCCATCTGGAGCTATGGTCACCGCAATCCCCAGGGACTCGCGATCGACCCACGCACCGGAAACCTCTTCGATGTCGAACACGGCCCCCGCGGCGGCGACGAACTCAACTTCGTGGAGAAGGGGAAGAACTATGGCTGGCCGGTCATCAGCTACGGGATCAACTATGATGGTACCACCATGACGGAGCTCACCCACCAGGAAGGCATGGAACAGCCCGTTGTTTATTGGACGCCTTCACTCGCGGTCTGCGGCCTCAATTTCTATTCCGGCAATCTCTTCCCGAACTGGAAGAACAACCTGTTCCTCGCGTCCCTCGCCGCCCAGGAACTGCGCCGCATCGAAATCAAAGGCAGTCAGGTGGTCACCCAGGAAGTGATGTTCAAGAACCTCGGCCGTATCCGCCACGTGGTGGGCGGTCCCGACGGCGCCCTCTACGTCCTCCTCCCGGAACGCATCGCCCGCCTCGCTCCCGCGAAGTAAGCGCACGCGCTCCGGCCACTCCGCCGGTTTCAGCCTTTCAGCCCGACGCCTGCGCGCCGGGCTTTTTTGCGCCGCGGCGTCAGCAATTTTCAGCGCCGGAAACAGAGCGTTTGCCGAAGCCCAAGCGACGCGCACACTGCGCCTATGTTCCTCTTGCGCTCCCGACTCGTCTCACGGTGTTCACGAATCGTCGGAGGACTGAGCCTCTCCATCCTGCTCGCCGCGCCGCTTTCCGCGCAACGACCTGCCGTCGAGGCCCGCCACGGAATGGTGACCTCCGCCCACGCCTTGGCCTCACAGGCCGGCCTGGAGATGCTCCAGCGCGGCGGCAATGCAATCGATGCCGCCGTCGCCACCGGCCTCGCTCTCACCGTCGTGTATCCGTTTGCCGGTAACATCGGCGGTGGCGGCTTCATGAT
>CAYVDZ010000858.1:0-2765 GCA_964450575.1 uncultured Opitutus sp. | reverse complement strand
ACCTCGAACAGCTGGATGCCGGGAAACTGCCCAAGGCGATTCCGTATCCGGTACAGACCTGGCGCTTCGGCCGCGATCTCGCGATGGTGTTTCTCGCGGGCGAGGTCGTATCGGAATACTCGTTACGGCTTAAAAAAGAACTCGATGGCACACGCCTTTGGGTGAACGCCTATGCCAACAGTGTGCCGACCTACGTGGCGTCGAAACGGATGTTTCCGGAAGGTGGCTACGAGGTGGACAACTCGATGAATTATTATGGCTGGGCCACGCGCCTTTCGATCGACACCGAAGATCGCTTGATCGGCACGGTGCGCGACATGCTCGGTTCGGATTTCAACCGCTCCGGCGGCTCCTCGAAATGAAGCCGCGCCTCCTGCTTCGCGCTGTCGGTATCACGGTGTTGGCGGTGAGCGCCGCGAACGCCTACAAGGAAGTTCCGCCCCCCGAAAAAGTGGTGCTGCCGAAGGCGCTCACTGCGGTCGAATCCCTCGCGGCCATCACGGTTGCTCCCGGGTTTGAAGTCGAACTGGTCGCAGCCGAGCCGCTGGTGATGGATCCGATCGATCTGGCGTGGGGCGCGGACGGGCGCATGTGGGTCGTCGAAATGGCGGATTATCCACTTGGCGTCGACGGTTCCGGCAAGTCGGGCGGGCGTATCCGTTTTCTTGAGTCGACCCGCGGCGACGGCCACTACGACCAGTCGACCTTGTTTGCGGACGGCCTGAATTATCCGACCTCGGTGGTGCCCTGGAGGAACGGAGTGCTCGTGACGGCGGTGCCGGATGTGCTTTACCTCGAGGATACGAATGGCGACGGCCGGGCGGACCGGACGACGCGGCTTTATACGGGGCTGGCGGAGGGAAATCAGCAGCATCTCGCGAACGGCATGCAATGGGCGCTCGACGGCTGGCTGCACATCGCCAACGGCGACAGCGGTGGAAAGGTTCAGTCGCTGAAAACGGGCCAGGTGATCGACGTGGGTCGGCGGGATTATCGGATCCGTCCGGACGCCGGCGAAATCGAATTGCTGGCGGGGCAGACGCAGGTTGGCCGCAATCGGGACGACTGGGGAAACTGGTTTGGTTGCAACAACTCGAATCCATTTTGGCACTACGCGTTGGAGGATCATTATCTCCGACGGAATCCGCACCTTGCGCCGCCCAACTCGATTGTTTCCATCGGCACGATGCCGGGCGCGGCGCCGGTGTATCCCACGAGTGAGACCATCGCGCGTTTCAACGACCCGCATGGCCGCAATCATTTCACGTCGGCCTGCGGGACGATGATCTACCGCGACACGTGGCTCGGCGCGGAATTGGCCGGCAACATCTTTACCTGCGAGCCGGTGCACAACCTCGTCAGTCGCGCGCAGGTGCGGCCGGTGGGTGTGACGTTCAAGGCGGAGCGGGCGCCCTCGGAGCAGACCTCGGAATTCTTCGCGTCGACCGACAATTGGTCACGTTTCACCGGAGTGCGCGCCGGGCCGGACGGTGCGCTTTATATTGTCGATATGTATCGCCTCGTGATCGAGCACCCGAAGTGGATTCCCGATGCGTGGCAAAAGCAGCTCGGTGATCTGCGCGCGGGGAAAGATCAGGGAAGAATCTATCGCGTGCGGCCAAAGGGCATGGCGCTGCGTCCGGTCCCGCGGCTGGACCGGGCCGATCCGGCCGGGTTGGTGGCGGCGCTGAAAAGTCCCAGTGGCGTGGTGCGCGATCTCGCGCAGCAGCAACTGGCCTGGCGCCAGGATAAGTCAGCGGCGAGCGCTCTGGCTCGCCTGGCTCGCGAGGGCGCCGAGCCCGCGGTCCGGTTGCAGGCGCTGTGGAGCTTGCAGACGATCGGAGCGCTCGCTCCGGCAGCGATTCAGACGGCGATGGAGGATTCGCATGCGGGCGTGAGGCGGGCGGGGGTGCGTTTGACTGAAGGATTCGTCGCGACTGCGCCGGAGCTGCTCGATCGGGTGGTGGCGTTGGTTGATGATTTGGCCGCCACCGTTCGCCTTCAGGTCGCGTATACCCTGGGTGAATGGAAACTGCCGGCGGCGGGCGTGGCGCTCGCGCGGTTGCTGCGGGCCAATGACGACCCGTTCATTCGGGCGGCGGCCTTGAGTTCGGCGCTGCCCCATGGAGACGGTTTGATTGCGGAGTTGAGTGCTCAAGGCCGGGGGGATGACCCGCTCGTGATCGAGATCGCGACCGTGACGCAGAATGCCAAAGCGCTGGCGTCGCTCCTCAGCGCGGTGGCCGTTTTCCGGAGTCCGGCGGAGCGCACGCAACAGTTCATCTCGTTGGGTCAGTTGTTGGACTGGCTCCAGCGTAACAACAAAACCATTACATCGTTGCAGGGGACGGGGGGCGTGCCAATGCAACGGGCGCTTGACGCGGTCGATGAGTTATTGGCGACGGCCCGCACGGTCGCGGTCGAGTTAAAGGCGTCGCTCGAGCAGCGCGTGGCGGCCGTGCAGGTGCTGGGTCGCGGGCGCAGTCACCAGGCGGATGATTTTGAAACGCTCGCGCGACTGTTGTCGCCCCAGACTCCAGTCGAGCTGCAGCTCGCGGCGGTCGAGGCGCTCGGCCGCATGAACCGCACCGCAGTGCCCGATCGGTTACTTGCGGGCTGGAGCGGGTATGGGCGGGCGATGCGGGCAGCGGTGCTCGAGCTCGTGACCAGTCGGGCGGCGTGGGCCAACGTGCTCCTCGATCAGGTGGAGCGCGACGCCACGCTGCTGGCGCAAATCGACGCCGGGCCGAGGATGGCGCTGACGC
>CAYVDZ010000857.1:0-2766 GCA_964450575.1 uncultured Opitutus sp. | reverse complement strand
CCGCACTCCGTCGGAGCTGGTGCGCGGGCAAGCCGGAGGAAGCTCCGCCCAGCGCGATTCCGCGCTACCGTGCGCTCTATGAAGCGCTCACCAGCGGCAAACTCGTTGTCCGTGTGCTCCCTGACGAGGCTTTCGGGCTGATCCACGGGAAAGCTGGCCTCATTCGCCGCGCCGACGGCACCGCCTCTGTTTTCCTTGGCAGCGTCAACGAAAGCAAATCCGCGTGGCGGCTGAACTACGAACTGCTTTGGGAAGACGACAGCCCCGAGTCGATCGCGTGGATCGCCGATGAATTTAACGCACTTTGGAACGATCCCCGCGCCGTCGATCTTTCGTGCTGCCCCTTCATCGTGCAGGACGTGCAGCGCATCGTCGCGCGTCGCGTGGTTGAGCCCGCCGACTGGAAAGAAATGGTCGACGTCGAGCAGGCTGCCGCCGCTGCCGCGGTCGAGACGCCGGTCTATCGTCGGGACCAGGGACTCTGGCCCCATCAAAAATATTTCGCCCGCCTCGCGCTGGAGCGTCACCGCCTCGGCGGCGCGCGTCTTATCCTTGCCGATCAAGTCGGGCTCGGCAAAACGGTGCAACTCGCCATGGCCGCACTGCTCATGGCGCTCGATGAGCCCGAGGGCGGCCCCATTCTCGTCCTCGCGCCCAAGCCCCTCCTCCAACAATGGCAGGGCGAGTTGATGGAGTTGCTACAACTCCCATCTGCCCGTTGGAACGGAAAATTCTGGATCGATGAAAATGGCATCGAATACCCGGCCGATGATGTTCGCGCACTCGGCAAGTGCCCCCGACGCATCGGCCTGGTGTCCCAAGGCCTCGTGGTGCGAGGCAAGCGCGAGGTCATTGAACTACTGCTATCCCGCCGCTACACCTGCGTGATCGTGGACGAGGCTCACCGCGCTCGCCGGCGCACGTTGCCCAAGGTCGACGCCTCCGCGGACGAAATCGATGTTCCGGCGGAACCGAACAAGCTGCTGGCCTTCCTGCGCCTCATCGGAACGAGAACGAAGAGCATGCTCTTTGCCACCGCGACGCCGGTGCAACTCCACCCCGTCGAGGCATGGGACCTCCTTTACTGCTTATCGCAGGGCAACGACGGCGTGCTCGGCGGCGCTACCCGCACGAGCAAATGGAGTCGGGCCAGCGACTGTCTCGCGGTCGCAACCGGCCAAATTCAGGTTCCTCTTGTCGCCCACGATGGCTGGGAATACGTTCGAGATCCACTCCCAGGGAAAACCGAGGGCGAGGCGTTTGAAAGAATTCGCGCGCGCCTGAATGCGCCGGATACGAAATGGCAGTTTACCTCCGAAGCACTTGATACGCTCCCGATCGCGATCCGCCGAGTTTACTTCGAAAATGGAGTTCTGCCCGGCTACGGCACCAATCTAAATCCACTGCTCCGCTGTATCGTCCGCCGCACGCGCGGCTACTTGGAAAACACCATCAACCCGGCCACCGGCAGTTACTATTTACCGCGTGTCACTGTGCGCCTGTTCGGAGAAGACCCTGAAAGTGCAATCGTTCTGAGCGGTTACCTCCATGACGCCTATCAAGAAGCCGAAACGTTTTGCGAACTGCTACAGCGACGCGTCCGTAGCGCCGGATTCTTTCGCACCCTCCTCCTGCGCCGCATCGGCAGCTCGATGGAGTCCGGCCTCAAGACCGTGCTGAAGCTTCTGGGTGAGGATGCCGAGTCACCTCTCGATGCGGATGAGGATGACGATGTCGACGAAGAGGAGGACACCCAGCTTTGGCCGGTCCATGCAGACGGTGGACCGAGTGTCTTCCGCGATTTCGGTGTCGAAGAAGTACATTCGCTCCAACGCATCCGCGACCTGCTTCGGCAAGGTGGCAACCGCGATCCCAAGCTTGAAAGCGTGCTCGGTTATTTGCTCGGTCAACGGCGCGATGCTGAAGGCCGTTGGGCCGACCTGGGCTGCATCCTCTTTTCTCAATACTACGACACCGTCCGTTGGTTTGGCGCGGAGCTGGCGAAACACGACGCGTTTGCTTCGCAGGACATCGGACTTTATGCCGGCAGTAATCGTTCCGGTTTCTGGCGGGCGGGAGTGTTTCAACGATGCGACCGTGAAACCCTAAAAAAGTGGGTGAGGGCCGGAGAGTTGAAAATCCTGCTCGGCACCGATGCCGCCTCCGAAGGCCTAAACCTCCAACGCCTCGGCACGCTCATCAATATCGACTTGCCCTGGAATCCCACTCGACTTGAACAGCGCAAGGGCCGCATCCAACGCATTGGACAACTGCGCGAGGAAGTCTGGATCGCCAACTTGCGTTACCTCGGCTCGGTCGAGGATCGCGTCCACAACCTGCTGTCGAGCCGCTTGGAGGCCATTCATACCCTGTTCGGCCAAATCCCCGACACGCTCAAAGACGTGTGGGTGCAGCTCGCCGAGCACGACGAAGCCAAAGCCCGCGAACTGATCGACCGCACCACCGCGACGAAAAACCCCTTCGACGTGAAGTACAGCAAGGTAGAGGACGCCCAGTGGGAGTCCTGCACCACCGTCCTTAACGCCTTCTCGACCGGTGAACTCTTGCGTAAGCCTTGGGCATAAAGGGAAGGTTGAGTGTCTTTCGTCGCCTTCGCGGATAGGCGGACGGCGGAGCGGCACAATCACGGTTCGGCGGCGGCAAACGGGGGCGGCGGCAAACGGGGTCAGGCCGTTCGATGTTCGGAACAGCAGCAGACACGAGCCGGCCCACTCTGCCGACAAGCCTCACGAACATCGAACGGCC
>CAYVDZ010000856.1:1203-2771 GCA_964450575.1 uncultured Opitutus sp. | reverse complement strand
GCAGGTGAGTCGTGGTTTCCGCCGAGGATAAGCGTCTGGCACCTGGCTCCCGTGGCAAGACGACTCAGAAAACGGTAATAGAGCGTGAGCGCTTCCTGCGGGGGAGTCGCGCCGTCGAAGATGTCGCCGGCGACGATGAGCAGGTCGGGTCGCAGCTCCTCGAGTTGTACGAGCAACCAATCGAGGAACGCGCGATGCTCTTCGTGGCGGTCGCAGTCGATGAGCCTCGCCCCGAGATGCCAGTCGGCAGTATGAACAATGCGCGTCACGGAACGTGGTGGATTACCACGAGGCGACGGTGGCGGCGAAGGCGGGTTTGTCGGCCGCGCGATAAAAAGACGTGCCGGCGACAAACGTATCCGCGCCGGCCGCACGGCATTCGGGGCCGGTGGCGAGATCAATGCCGCCGTCGACTTCCAGGCGGAAATTGAGGCTGCGCTGCTGCCGCCACTGATGCAGTTGCTGCAGCTTGGGGAACATGTCGCGGCGAAAAGGCTGTCCGCCGAATCCCGGCTGCACGGTCATGACCAGTACGAGATCCACGTGATCGAGCAGGTGCTCGATCGCGGAGGCGGGGGTGCCGGGGTTCAGCACGATACCATTCTGGCAGCCTAATTCGCGGATGCGGGCGAGGGTGGCGGCGTGGTTGTAGGCAGGCTCGATGTGAACACTGATCAAGTTGGCGCCGGCCTTGGCGAACGACTCGATATAGCGGTCCGGCTCCGCCAACATGAGGTGGGTGTCGAAGAAGAGCGTCGACCCGGCCCGGCGCAGGGCGGCGAGGGTTTCGGGTCCGAAAGTGAGGTTGGGCACAAAATGCCCGTCCATGAGGTCGAGGTGCAGCCAGGAAAGGCCGGCGGCAGCGACAGTGTCGGCGCTGGCGGCAAGGTGGGCATGGTCACCGGCGAGGAGAGACGGACTGAGAATGGACGCGTGAGGAGAAGGCATGAGCAAAAACTGCCTTCATGGAGGCGTCCACGCGCAAAAGCTCAACCGTGGACTGCGGGTAACGAAACTTCGTTGATCGCTCCGGGTCCGGGTGGAGGGAGGGAGGCGCGTCCCGCCCTTACCAGACATTCAGGGCGGCGTGGGCGACTTTGGCGGACAAGGCCTCAGCGAGGAGCGGGAGCGTCTGATATTCAGCCTGGAGCTGTCCGCTGTCGGTGAAGACTTCACGCATAGCCGTGATCGGCCGGTTCTCAAAAATCAGCCGGCCGGTACGATTTTCGCGCAAGGTGCAGATGGCGCCGAGCGTGACATTGAATTTGCGGGCAAGGCCGGTGTCGCCTTCGCGCACCACGGCGACTTCCCGCTGGTACAGGTTGATGACGACGGTCAGCGTTGCATCGGCGGCACTGGCTGAGTTGGTGAGTGCGACGCGCCCGTCGCGGGCAAAGGTTTCCCGGAGGCGGGTCGACAGCAACGGCTGCGACTGGGGCAGCTGCGTTTGGTTGCCTACCGGCTCGATATAGAGCGTGCGAAACGCGAGGGCGGTGCCAGTGCCGAGCTGGTAATTTGCGCACCCGGCTGTGCACAGGAAACACGCGGCGGCGCAGAGGAGAAGGGAC
>CAYVDZ010000856.1:0-1193 GCA_964450575.1 uncultured Opitutus sp. | reverse complement strand
GGACAAGGGCCGGACCATGACGTGAGTGAGCGGACGCTGAAGAAACGGTCCGCGGAGCCGGTGACTCAGAACAGGAGGAAACGCTTCTTCTTTGGTTCTCCGGGCGCTCCGGGAACGGACGGGATGGGCTGGTTGGACGCTTTGGCTTCCACGGCGACGAGGCGATCGCGGGCGATCGCCGCGATCTTGGATTCTGGATACGCGGTAATGGCCTCGTTATAGAACACCCGGGCGGCTTGGAAATTCGAGCGCTTGTAGAAGTAGAAGTCCGCGATCCTGATTTTGCTTTCGGCGAGCATCGTCTTCATTCCGTCCAAGCCTTTTTCCGCGGCGGCGATATTGGTATCGCTGGGGAAGAGCAGCATGAAGTCGGTGAAATAAGTAATCGATTCGGCGGTGGCGCCTTGATCGTAGAAAGGACCGTCGACGAGCGAGGCGTGCGTTTGCGCGAGCTTCAAGTAGGCGTCGGGGGCGAGCAGGCTCTGGCCGTAGTTGTTGATCATGCGATCGAGCGCATCGATGGCATTCTCGATATTGCCGAGGCGCTGGTGGCCGCGGGCGATATTCATCAGCGAAAGCGGGGCGTAATCACTGTAAGGGGCGTTAACGAGGATCGTTTCAAACAACTCGAGTGCCTTGTCGCGCTGGGTAAAGCCGGGCAGCAATCCGAAGAGCATGCGCCCGCGGGCTCCGTCGAGCATCGCGCTCGCGATGCGATACTGTTCGCCAATGATTTCGTTGAAACGGCGGGTATTGGGATACCGAGCGAGGACCTGCTGGAAATCGTCGAACGCCTTGGCGTAGCTCTTGGCCGCCAGCCGCAACCGGGCGGAACGATACAAAGCCTCGGGAGCGTAAATGGAATTGGGGTAGCGCTTGGCAATGGCGGAATACGCGCGGATGGCGGAACGCCCGTTGCCGGCTTCCTCATTGGCGCGAGCCTTGTTCATTTGCTCCAAGGCATTGCGACCTTCGGCGCCGGCGAGACCGGACAAAGCCCCGCCCTCGACGCGCCATCCCGTCTGTGGAGTCCATGCGAGATCGGCGCGCGCGGCGGTCGACAGCAGGCCCGAAACAGCGAGCAGGAAACAGAGAGTGGCAAAAATCCGGGCAGAGAGGGGACGCATCGAAAAAAGAGTTACCAACGAATCAGCGCGCTTCCATAGGTCAAGCCCGCCCCAAACGCGACCAGG
>CAYVDZ010000855.1:0-2774 GCA_964450575.1 uncultured Opitutus sp. | reverse complement strand
CGCAGCGATCGAACCTACCATGGTTACTACCCCAGCCTGCACTTCACCTACGACGCGACCGAACAGTTCCTCATCCGCGCCGCCTACGCCAAAACCTACGGTCGCCCCGATTTCAGTTCGGTCATCCCCAATGCCACGATCAACGAGTTCGACGACGTCGACGGCGACCCTTCGGCCATTGGCGGCACGATCAACGTCCGCAACTCGGCATTGCTGCCCTGGACGGCCGACAACTATGATCTTTCGCTGGAGTACTATACCGATAAGGGCGGGCTTTTCAGCGCGGGGGTTTTCCGAAAGGACATCAAAGACTTTTTCGGTGATTCCGTGAAACTTGCGACCGCTGAGGATCTAGCAGCCCTTGACCTTGATCCGCGCTATGTGGGCTGGCAGTTGTCGACCCGGTATAATCTGCCCGGCGCAGCGAAGGTGACGGGGGTTGAGTTTAATGTCCGACACTCGTTGCGTGGACTCACTCGTTGGGGGCAGTATTTCCAAGGCTTCGTCAACGGCACCAAGTTGGAGCTGGAGGGCGACAAGGAGGCTGAATTCGGAGGCTTTATTCCGGAGAGCGCCAACTGGGGTCTGAGCTATAGCCGAAACCCTCTCTCTGTGATGGCAAAGTGGAACTATCGCGGTGAACAACGGCGCGGCGCGCTGGCGGGACTCGGACCGGACGCTTATGAATACGTGAAGGGCCGCGTCACCCTCGACGTTAATATCGATGTGCAGCTGCGGGCGAATCTGTTCCTGTATTTTAACGGGCAGAATATCCTGGACGTTCCTGAAATTATTAACCGCTACGGATCCGAAACGCCGGCCTACGCGCGGCGTTATCAGGAGATGACCCATGCCGTGCAGCTCACGCTCGGAATTAAGGGAACGTTCTGATCGTGAAAGCCGAGTTCTAAGCGCGCCGGGAACGCTGGCGCGAGATTGGAGGGCATCGAACCCGGCAAGGGACCGGTCATGAGTCAGATCATGACCGGTTTTTGCGGACGAGTCTGCGGCGACGCCGGGAAATCTCGGATGTGAGTAAATCCGCGATTCAAGGAAACTTGTGGGATTTCAATGTCCTGAAGAGTTTTTTCGCTTGCGCCTAAATCGATTTAGCATTCTCGGTATAGCGTTCGTTTTCAGCTCTCGGTCCAGAGGTAACGCTCGGCCGGCAGAATACCACCAAACCCCTCCACCATGAAATCAAGTAATGTGACTCTACGGGTCGCTCTCGGGCGATTTGCTCTTTCCTTCGTGGCTCTTTCGGGCTCCGCGTTGATTTTTTCTCCCGTCGAAGTGGCCGCACAAACCGCTGCCGGGACGCTCTCGGGACAAGTCAGCAACGCCGCTACCGACGCCCTGCTGCAGGGCGCCCTGGTGGAAATTCCCTCACTGGGAGTTCAGGCCCTGACCAACAATATTGGTGAATATGTTCTGAACGGCGTCCCGGCCGGTAGTCATGAACTCGTTGTCCGCTACACGGGACTCGATCCCCAACGCCAGACGGTGAACGTCGTCGGTGGTCAGCGCAAGGCCGTGAACTTTGATCTCACCTCGCAGGTGTATCAGCTTGAACAATTCACGGTGAGCGGTGAGCGCGAAGGGAATGCGGCCTCCATCACGCGGCAGCGGAATTCTCCCAACGTGCGCCACGTCGTCGCGCTCGATGCGTTGGGGAACCTGCCCAACGACAGCGCGGGTGAGTTGCTCATTCGCCTGCCGGGGATCTCGGGAAATTTTGACGACGAAGGCAACGTGACCGGCGTCTCCGTCCGCGGCATGGCGCCCGGGTTCAACACCATCAGCATCGATGGCAACCAGCAGGCGAGCGCCGGCGGCTTCGGTCGCGACTTCCGCACGCATAACATCTCCGGCGCGCTTTTCGATGAGATCGAGGTCATCAAGTCGCCGACACCCGACATGCCGGCGGACTCGCTCGGAGGCTCGGTGAATCTCAAAACCCGCTCGCCCCTCTTGATGAAGGAGAAGCGCCGGATTTCCTATCGGGCGGCCGCGCGCTGGGCGCCATCCTTCTATGATCATACGGAGCTGCGACGGGATCATCCCGTGCATCCGCTGCTCAGCCTGGGCTACCAGGAAGTATTCGATGTCTTCGGCCGCGAACGGAATCTCGGCGTTTCCCTCGATCTCTTCTATAGCGAGAACGTCAACTCGGTCGATCAGACGTTGCTCGACTACCAGTTTACCACGGACTCGCCCGCCTATATCTACGATTATCGCCGGCAAAATGGGTATAACAATCGTGTCCAGCAGAGCGCGGCGTTGAAGTTCGACTATAAGGTCTCCGACCGCACCCGTGTCTTCGTCAACACCATCTATAACGACGCCCCGGAGAAGTTCAACCGGCTCTACACGATGCGGGCCTTCGCCAGCCGCAGTGTCTCCGCCATCGGAGCAAACGGCCAGCCCACGGGGACCAATCCGATTCTGCCGGGCTGGACCGCCGATCGCACCGAGATCCGGCCCGTCAACAATGCGGTGGTGCAGCTCAATTCGACGCTTTATAGTTTCCTCGACCGCCAGCGCCAGATCCACGCCGGCGCCGTGCATGAGCTGGAGCACGTCAAGATCGACTATGATTTCAACTACAGTCATTCCAAGCCGCTCCTCCAAAGCAGCTATCGCGACAACGCCGGTGGCGGCATCTTCACGATGGATGCCCGAAGTGTCGGCTGGGTGGTGGACAAGTCCGGATCGGCGCAGGAACCGTCGTTCACGCAGACGGCCGGCCCGAGCATCTTTGATGCGGCGAGCTA
>CAYVDZ010000854.1:0-2775 GCA_964450575.1 uncultured Opitutus sp. | reverse complement strand
AGGTCCAGCTGCTCAATCAGGGCAGGCCCGTCGCCCCCGCCCGCGGCAGCCGCCGCGTAAGCGCCGGTTACGCCGAAGCCTCGATCCCGCTCACCGCTCCGGCGCAAAAAATTCCCGGGTTGCACGCGCTCGAAATCAATGCCGCCGGTCGCGTCGAGTCCTTCTCCGATGATGGCGTGAGCGACACCGTAGTCCCCCGCGTCGGCCTACGCTGGCAACCGATTCCCGATCAACTCACCTTGCGTGGCTCATGGGGCCGGGGCTTCCGTGCTCCCGCCCTCGCCGAGCTCTATCTGCCGCAATCGGTCGCGATCAGCTTCAACATTCCGGACCCACTCCGCTTCAATCGCCCGGGCTCCAACCTCAACGACAGCGGATCCGGCCAGCGTCAGGTTCGCTCGGGTGGCAACTTGCTGCTCGCCCCGGAAAAATCCGAGTCGACCAACTTCGGCGTGATGTTCGCTCCGAATTTCCTCAAGGGCTTCTCGCTCAGCGTTGATCTCTACGCCGTGGAAGTCACCAACCGGATCGGGACTCCGGCTACACCCGCGATCATCCTCGCGAACCCGAGCCTGTTCCCCGGCGCCATCGTGCGCGCTACGCCGACGGCGAGTGACATCGCCAATAATCTCCCGGGCGAACTCCAGGAAATTCGCAGCGTGCTCGGTAACTACGGCAGCACGAAGGCCCGGGGCCTCGACTTCGCCGCCGAGTACCGGTTCACCACCGCGCGCTTTGGCCGTTTCACGACCCGAGCCGTCGCCACGCTGATCAACTCGCAGACCCTCCGCACCCGTCCCGACCTGCCCGTGATTGAAACCGTCGGCCTCTACGAAATCCCGCGTTGGCGCGGCGATGCCTCGATCATCTGGACGCGCGAAAAAGCGTCCGCCAGCGTGGGCGTTAATTATATCGGCGGCTTCCAGGACACCTCGCCCAACACCCGCTTTGTGAAGCAACAGCTGACGACCGACCTTCAAGTGGGTTACGCGCTCCCGTGGGACCTCCGTGCCACGGTCGGCGTGAACAACGTCTTCGACCGGCTGCCCCCGGCGACGTCATTCTCCACTGGATACGCCGAACGCGTGAATAACTTCCTCCCCCGCTGGGCCTACGTTTCGCTGACCAAGCGCTTCTAACCAACGCCCCACCGCTCCCCAGCGGTTCCCGCGGCGTGAAACACCAAGGGCGGGTCAATCATGATCCGCCCTTTTTCCTGTCTGTGGGCCGCGGCTGACAGCAGGTGAATGACTACAGCAACGACACGCCCTTCGGCACCCGCACCACGGTTGTCCCTGCGATTTTGTCATGCCACGATTGGCGTTCCTCATCAATGGCCACCCAGAGAAAACCCAGCCCGGCCACAATGAGGGAGAGGAAACAGCTGAGCGCCCGCACGATCGCCGTCGGCCAGTCCATTTCGCGTCCGTCCATGCGCACGACTTTCAGCCCGAAAATGATGCCGCCGATGGTGGTGCCTTTCAGCTTCCACATCACCGCGCCGTAGATCGCGAGCAGCGGCAGAATGACCGGCGGGCCGGAATCAAACTGGATGAACCGCGGGAGCAGCCCGGACGAGAAACCGACCACCACGCCGACCAGGATCAAGTCAATGAACAGCGCGCCGAGCCGAATCGCCAGCCCCGCTCGCGGCAGTGTCGCCGCTGAGGGCATGATCGGCGGTGGCTGCGTCGAGGAGAACGGCGGAGCCGGCGCAACCGCCGGACCCGCCGCCGGCCCCGATCGGCCAGGCGTTTCACCGGGGACGGCGAAACTCGCCACGCTCGCGGCGCCCGGCGTCATTCCCTGATAACCGGCGCGAGCTTCAACGGTTGCCGCCGATGGCGGGCGCGCTTCCGACTCCGACCCGACCGTTGACTCCGACGCGACCGTAGCCACAGGGGCTGCGCCCATTGTATCGGGCGACGGCGTTGCGAAGGGCGGCAGGGGCCCGGAGGGACCGACCGCCGCGACCGCCGGCGGCTGGTCGCGCTGAAAGCCAAGCGCGATGGTGTAGACGACGACACCGACCCCCAGCCAGCTTAGCACCTTGTAGAGCATGATGCCAAAAACGGGTACGGTATAGAGGAACAGCACAATCACGCCGCCGATCGCCACGGCCACCACAGCGTGACCAAAACCACCTGCGCCGAACAACCGGATCACGCGACGGCCAATCCACGCCAGCATCACGGCCTTGCCGAACAGCTTCACGAAAAACAATCCCACGGCGAGGAACGGGACGAGGAGGACCCCGACCAGCGTCACGGTCAGCAACACGAACGCCACTGGCGTTAAGACCACCGTCAGGATTGACGACAGAATCGAGTAACCCGGGCGCGTCTCCAAGGTTGTAGCACATTTCTCAATACCGCGCGGGAAGATCAGGGCGAGCAGGAGATAAAGCCCGAGGAAGGAAAGCGCGACGATCCACGCCCAACCCAAGTGTTCGCCAAAGGCGAGCGGACGACCCGTCAGCAGCGCGCGCTTGAACCACGTCGTCAGCCACTCGAGTTCACCCAAGGCGGCAAGCGCGGGGACATTCACCTGGTCACCACGCAAGACCGCACCTGGATCCTTCGTCAGGCGTCCGCCCACGACGACCACGTTGCCATCGATGATCGCGTTGGGCCCGAGGTCCATATTCCCGAGCACCGCCACGGCCTCGCCTCGCACGTGGCTGTTGATGCGCGTATCACCAAGTACACTCACCGCCTCGCCGCCGACCGGCCCATCCACGTCCAGTTGCCCAAGGATGGCGATCGCCCCTCCACC
>CAYVDZ010000853.1:0-2776 GCA_964450575.1 uncultured Opitutus sp. | reverse complement strand
GGCAAAGGGGGAAGAGACGACTGCACCGGGGAACCGGACGTTTCACGATTCCGATGAGACGAAGGAGGATGCTCCCCGCGCCCTCGCCGAGCGGGCCGGCCGTGAACGGGCGGCTTCCAATCCGATTGAACCAGCACCGCCCGCTCCTGGCTCTCAGGCGGTGCGGCATTTCACGCTAAACCTCACGCGTACGGTGCGAGTCCGACTTACGTCGTGGCGGCTACAATTACTCGAAGATACGATCCTGCCGACGCAGCCCGTTCGGGCGGGTCAGGCCGAGGCGGTATCAGAGCTACGTCAGCGGTTGCTCGCCGAGCAACAAGCGCGTTTACCGGCAGTGCTTCGCGAAAGTGAAGTGCTTAACGGCGTCGTGCTGGCGTTGCCACTCGAGCAGGCAGGTGAGTCGCTGGCATGGCGGGATCACCGGGGAGCGGTGGCGGCTAACTCGAAGGTGGAAAACGGTCGCGCCGAGATTGTCTGGACCGCGGAGAACGCGCCGGTGGAGCATCCGGTTCGCCTGATGCGTGCCAATGGAGACGTCATTGCGGAAGTACGGCAGGAAGCGGTAACACGCGAACTGGTGGTGCGCATGGTTGAAGACGTTCGCGCCTGTCTGCGTTGGATCGTGCGAGCCTACGCGCAGGAAAACGGCCTTTCCGGTGATGCTTCACCGCGTTTCTCGTGGCGGGCGTCGACCGGCGGTCCGGTTCCGCCGGGTTGGGAACCGGGCGTTGAAGGCGCGGGCGCCGACCATCGGCTCGATCTGCCGATCGGTGGCACGATGGGATCGGTGGCAATTCACCGTTATGCTTTGTTCGACCGCGTGTCGGGCTGGGCCCTCGTTGGCGAGTTGCGTCAAGCCGCCGATCGCCCTCTCAGTGAGTGAGCGAAGAGGGGTGTCGGTTTCCCGGTGTCGCGGAAAAATTTATCGCGCGAGCGCGGGGTAGGTGAAGCCGAGGAAGTGAACGGCGTTGAGGGCAAAGTGCGTAAGGATGCTCGCCTCGATGCGTCCCGTCCGGAGGAACACCCAACCGTAGCCGACGCCGGCGAGGGTGGCGAGGACGACATAGGTCGGTCCACCGCCGGCGTGGACCAGGCCGAACAATCCAGCGGCGACGCTGAGTGCCCACCATTCGCCGCCCCGCCGGTGGCGCCACGCTCGTTGCAATTGCGCTTGGATGAAACCCCGAAAGACCGCCTCCTCGGCCATGCAGGTGAGGCAGAGATTGGCCCAAAGCCACAGCCAGGCTTCGGGCGGAAACTTGGGTTCGAAGCGCACGTAACCAGCGGTGAGTGCCGTCACCAACAAGACTCCGATGAGACCGGCGGCCACCGGTGTCGCGCGGGCGAACATCACGCGGAACTCCCCGGCCTGAAACAAGAGGGGACGGCACAGCGCGAGAAACAGGAGTCCGGCGGACGCCTTGTCGAAGTTTAGAAACAGCCGGTAAGGCAGCGCATCGGGCGTGATCCGATGCGAAGCGATCACCTCCGGGTTGTTGAAGCCGGGAAGGAGATGAGCCATGAGTCCGGCGGTCAGGGACAGGCTCGTAATGGTCGCGGCGATACGCTGCGGGTGGGAGGCCGACGGTCGAAAGATCGCATGCAGGCCGGCCGCGAGGCCACCGATCCAGACGAGACCGAGGGGCTGGAGAATCCCGGCGGCGAGCGCCGCGATGCAGGCGGCGAGGTAAAGTGCGATCCACGCGTAACGCCGACCGAATCCGGCCTGCGGATCCGCACCGAGCCAAAGGCTGAAAATTGCAAACGTGAGCAGGGCATAGGTGAGGAACACGCGCGAACCTTAGGGCATTTTCAGACCAATGGCATCACTTTCCCGACGCCGCTAGCGGTTGTCCGCGTCGATCATTTGAAACATCCAACGCGGTGGAAACCGGCTGGCGGCAAGCGGGACCGTGTGATCAAGTGATGTCATGTCTTCCTCGTTCTCGTATCCAAAATCTGGTTTCAACGGGAGGCGGGCAGTCCTGTCTGTTCTCAGAAACCTTCACCCCCGGCCGCGGAGCCGAATGGGGTCGCGAAATGCGATGCGGACAACCATTGCGCTCGCTCTTATTGGAGGTGCGTTCGTGTCCGGTGGTGCGGCCGCCGAGAATACGGCGTCGGCTTCCAGCGTCGCGCGCAAAGTCCAGGACCTCGTGATCTACGAAGATCCGAAATTCTACGCGGCGTTTCCCTCCGTGGTGCGGCGACCGGACGGCGAATTGCTGGTGGCCTTTCGGAGGGCACCCTCGCGGCGGGCGCTGGGCGAGGAGCGTGAGTCGCATGTCGATCCGAACAGTTATCTGGTGAGGGTGCGGTCGGCTGACGGCGGCACCTCGTGGACGCGTGAGCCGGATCTGATTTACGCTCATGCCCTCGGAGGTTCACAGGATCCCTGTTTACTCGCGTTGCGGGATGGCACGCTGCTCTGTGCGAGTTATGGGTGGGCCTTTCTGCGGCCGGACGCCGTGGCTCGGCTGCAGCAGCCGTATTTCCAGAATAAGGAAGGTGTAGTCTTTCTTGGTGGCTATATGGTACGCTCAGCGGATGGCGGACACATGTGGGATGGGCCAATCTATCCGCCGAATGTTCCGGCGGAGATTAATTTCGATCCGTATGGCAAAGCGTTGCCCGCCTATAATCGTGGTGCGCTCGTCGAGGGGCGCGATGGCCGGATCTTCTGGGTCGTTGCCGCCAATGATTCGGCGACTCCGAGAAAGACCTCCAATTATCTGCTCGTGTCCGAAGATAAGGGAACAACCTGGCATTATTC
>CAYVDZ010000852.1:0-2776 GCA_964450575.1 uncultured Opitutus sp. | reverse complement strand
CTTCGAACGCCTTGCTGGCGCCAAGGACGCGGACCCGGCGGCCTTCGACCGACTTGCCTCCGCCTATCAGGTTAGCGGCGACGCAACGGCCGCGGAACGCACGCTAAAAAAAGCCGCGGCCCAATTCCCGACGTCGCCCATTCCACCCTACAAACTTGGCTTGCTCTACGGCGCCTCCGGGCGCCATGTCGACGCGATCGCGGCATTGACGAGTGCAGCCGCACTCGACGCCAACAACCTGTTTGTACAGAGCGCGCTGATTACTTCCTACGCCAGGGCGGGCAACCAGCCCCGCGCGATTGCGATCGCTGAAGGTCTGGTGAAAAAGTATCCGGCCTCCAGTGAGGCGAAGCTATTCCTGGCGGCACTTTACAGTCAATCCGCCAACGATCGTCAGGCCGCCGTACTCTACAGGGAAATACTCAAGACGGCTCCCAATCACGGGCTCGCACTCAACAACCTGGCGATGATTCACGGCCGCAGCGGTGAGTTCGCCGAAGCGATCGCACTGGCGCAGCGGGCGGTCGGATTGCTGCCCCAGAGCGGCCCGGTGCTGGATACGCTGGGCTGGTTGAAGTATCAGAAGGGTGACTACGCCGAAGCCGCCGGTCTGCTCCGGAAATCGTCCGAACTTTCGCCCGACGATCCCTCCATCTTCTACCATCTTGGGATGGCCTATTCGAAACAGAACGAAAAGCCGGCCGCCCTCAAGGCGTTCAAGAGTGCCGTCGCGTTATCCCAGGTTTTCCCGGAATACCAGCAGGCGACCAAGATGATCGCTTCGCTGGGTGATGGGCCATGAGAGCCTGGGCGGCGACGTGAAATCCACGGCAAAGCGTCAGCCGTCCTTGATCGCAGGTTCAGTGCATCCCGGGTCCGCCCGTCTTTGGCGGCTGCGAATCAGCGTTGCCCTCTTCGCCACCGCGACGCCCGTCGCCGGATATCTCGCGTGGGTCTCTTTGCACGCGGGATCGGTCGCCGGATGCGGCCCGCAATCTTCGTGTCACGCCGTCCTGCAGAGCCGCTGGGCCTATTGGTTTGGAATGCCGGTCAGCCTGCCGGCCATGGCGGTTTACCTGCTGATGATCGGACTGGCCGCGAGCCGCATCAGCCGCATCTCCCATCTGCGCGAGCCCCGGAGGAATGCCGAATCGCCCGCGGTCATCGCGCTCTGCCTCGTCGTCATCGCAGCGGCAATCTGGTTTACTGCTCTTCAACTCTTCGTCTTGCACGCCTTCTGTGCCTATTGCCTGTCGGCGCACCTCGCGGCCGGCATTGCGTCCGCGATCGTCCTGTTTGACTCGTTCGGCCGGCATTCGACGGTGGCGAATCCGCCCGTGCTCCGGCGTAGCGTCGTCCTGGCCGGCGTGCTCGGTGTAACGCTCATGGTCGGGGGCCAATTGCTCGTAACGAGGGCAACGAACACGGTCACCACTCTCGGCCGGTCCACGATTACGACGGCGGCCACCCCCGCGGGACGAATTATTGCGCTCGCGAACGGGCTTATCCAACTGGATCTCGCCGCGTTGCCTCGAATGGGTACGGCCTCGGCCCCTCACGTTGCCGTCGTCCTGTTCGATTACACCTGCTCGCATTGCCGGGCGCTGCACGGTTTGCTCGTGCAGGCTGAAAAGCGATTTGCCGATCAGTTGGTGATCGTGACCCTGCCTGTGCCGCTGGACGCCAGCTGCAATTCGCTGGTCGCGCAGACCTCGGCGGAAAACCAGCACGCCTGCGAATATGCCCGGCTGGGACTCGCCGTGTGGCGAACGCGACCGGAGGCATTCGAACGGTATAGTTCATGGGTTTTTGCACCCACGCGGCCGCCCGCCGTCGAGTCGGCCCGACAATACGTGGAGAGTCTGGTCGGCGCGGATGCTTTACGGACGGCTTTGGGCGACGACTGGATTCGGCAACAAATCCAGATCAATATCGATCTCTTCGAGGCCAACAGTAAACGCGCGGGTGCGTGGCAAATGCCGCAGTTGATTCTCGGCAACACGATCAGCGTGGGCGCCGTGCCGACGGTCGAAGGGCTCTATGTCCTGCTGCGCGAACACCTCGGCTTGGGCCGCGCCGAGTAAGCGGGCGCCACGGGGGGAACGATCCGGAGCGATCGGTAACACTTCGCCCGTATATTTCACCAAGTGGTATGATCAGGTTGACGGAAGTGATGCAGAAGTAAATGCGCACGGGATTTGGCTGAATCTTGCCACGGTGTGGCCGTGAGCGGTTGCACGGCCAAGTCTGTGGATGCGCGTACTGACGAAGCAATGTGGCGTCATCGTGCATGGGGTTCTCTCCTCCAGACCACCCGCCGAATGCCAAACCATGACGAGTGGTTCGGGTGAAGATATGCGCTGGGAGCAGTTGTCACCCGTGATCGACGAGGCCATGCGCAACTTGAGCGATAGCGGCCGCGACGTTATCCTGCTGCGCTTCTTTCAAAACCAGCGATATCCAGTTATCGGTCGGCGCCTCGGGTTGGGTGAAAGCGCCGCGCGGATGCGAGTGGAGCGTGCGCTGGAAAAACTGCGCACCTTCAGCGCCGTGGAATCACTTCGTCCACGGCGGGACTTGCAATCGCGTCGGCAGGTCCAGGTGTGATTGCCGCGCCGGCCGGATTGGCTGGCGCAGCGGCTGACCGATGGGGTCAGTCCGGCAGGCTGACCCCGTCGGACTGACCCGACCCCGTCGGACCGACCCCCGTCGGTCAGCCCCACAACTATTATGGAGTGATCGGCAATGCGACCCGGCTGGGAGCCTACTGGCAAGG
>CAYVDZ010000851.1:0-2777 GCA_964450575.1 uncultured Opitutus sp. | reverse complement strand
CTCCTGGTTATCATTGCGCTGCTCGTCACGCTGCCCGGCTGCACGAACGTTCCAGCTCCCATCCATCTGCCGCAGCCGATCGCGGAGTTTTGGTTGGATTTGATCAGCGGCGACGAGGTCCCGCATTCGGAGGTCGTGTCCGACCTCGCCACCGCCGGCGTTATTTATGTGGGCGAGACTCACACGATCCGGCGCCATCACGCGTTGCAGCTCTCGCTCTTCCATGAGCTCTTCACGCGAGGCGTGCCCTTGGTGCTTTGCATGGAACAGCTCGAGGCCCGGGATCAGCCGGCGATCGATCGCTATATCAAACGCGAAATCGATTTCGACACTCTTGCCCAGGAAATGGACTGGGGCAAAAAATGGGGCAACTATATCGACTATCGCGCTCTCGTGGAATTTGCCCGCCAGCATCGCATTCCCATCCGCGGCCTCAACGCCCCCGCAGACCTGATTCGAGCGGTGAACCGCAGTGGCGGGCTGGCCAACCTTCCCGCCAACCAGCGGACCGAGCTTCCGGACACGATAGTAACCGACGATCCCGACTACGAACGCCTGATGAACCTGCAGCTCGCGATTCACATGGCCGTGGACCCCGCCAAACTCCGACCGCTCTTCGAAGCCCAGGTCGCCCGCGACGAAGCGATGGCCGCGAATATCATCGCCGCCCGCCGTGAAACGGGGACCGACGGATCTCCCCGAACCGCGTTTGTGGTCCTCGGCGCCGGCCACGTGCGTTACGGACTGGGCACCGCGGCGCGCGTCCGCCTCCGCGAACCCGGGATCACCGAACGGCTGATCCTCGCCACCGAAAGCGGACAACTCACGTTGAGTGCCGCGGAGCAGGCCGGCAGCCGCGACATCACGATTGCGCATGCCGACCTCCGCGCCTTGGGCCGTCCCCCGGGCGATTATCTGCGCGTGCTCCCGCTCTCAGCCACGCCCAGCCTCCCCGCCGGCCATCCTCCCATCGATGGCGCCGCCGCCCGATGATTCCGGGCAGCCCAATGGGGTCACGGCGTGTTTTGTTAGTGGGTCCGCGGTTCGCGTTAGGCCAGTGGAAGTGGCCATCAAGCGAAACCGGCTGGCCCGGGTGGGTTCGATCCTCAATCCGGACTGGCAACGAACAAAACACGCCTCGACCCCCTTCGGCCCCTCGCCTCACTCGCCGACGAGGAAGCCGAGCTTGCCGATGACTAGGCCGGCACGTAGGGTGCGCCCATGACGACGGAAATCATTTTTGAGGTGCGCGAGGACGAGATTGACGGTGGCTACACCGCGGCGGCACTGGGGCACGACATCTTCACCGAAGGCGACACGCTGGAGGCGCTGCGTGCCCCCGGCTATGAGCGCGTGCTTCAGGACGGCTCGCACATCCGCCTGACGACCCAGCAGGGTAACCAGCACCATGTCACAGTGCCCAATCATAACCCGATCAAGCTCGGCCACGCTGACCGGAATCCTCAAGGCAGTCGCCGCGCACCACAAGCTGACCCTTGAGGAGCTGGTGCGAAAACTCGCCTTGTAGCCGCGAGACCGCGCACGCCGCTCTTTCTTTAGGCTGCTATTCCTCACGGGCAGTCCAATGGGGCACGGCGTGTTTTGATAATTGATCCGCGGTTCGCGTCAGGCCAAGGGAAGTGGCTATCAAGCGAAACCGGCTGGCCCGGGTGGGTTCGATCCTCGATCCGGACTGGCAACTAACAAAACCCGCCTCGACCCCCTTCGGCTCCTTGCCTCGACCCCTCGGCCTCTTTGCGTTAGCAAACGGTGATGATAGCGGTTGATGAAACCCAGAACCAGCACCGAAACCAACGCGGCAGGTTATCAGCCAAGATGGGGGTCGGGCCGAGGGCCCTGCACCCCTCTCCATTTATGTTCTCGGGTTCAAAGCAGCCAAATTGGGTTCTGTATATATCCGGATCATCCCGGTCTCGGATGACCCCTATTAACGTTAGCCAAAGAGCCGCTTGCCACGCGCATCCAGGGTGCCAAGTTATCTATCATGAAGGCAAAGTTTACCTACTGGAAAGAAGTCGACGGGAAGTATCTCGGCTATTTGCACTCCCACCCCGACCATTGGACGCAAGGTGACGATTTGGAGGATCTTAAGGCGCACCTACGCGACCTGCACGAGATGTTTTCTGCGGAAGAGATTCCCGGCATCCGACAGGTTGCCGAGCTCGAGGTCGCATGAAGCGGCGCGATTTGGTCGCGGGACTCGAAGAAGCTGGATGCACTTTATTGCGCCACGGTGCCAAGCACGACATCTACCACAATCCGAAGATCGGAAAATCGGAGCCTGTACCGCGCCACCGCGAGATCAATGAGCTACTCGCGAAGAAGATATTGAAGTCGCTTGCGCCACCTAAAGACAAAACGGGCTAACCCAGGGGGCCGCGCCAACGGGGTCAGTCCGTGAATTGTGAGTCCCCGCGCACACACCACCGCTAGTCCGGCGGAATGCACATAGGCTCGGACGGAGCCCGGCTTGCCCATGCACAGTTTCTCCGCAAGCCAACGGGATGGGGGCGCTACCGCATCGCGGAGCGTGTGCGCCAGCGCTCGCTTCCAAGGCGCACTCTTCGGAGCCGACGCCAGTTCCGCCGGAGATCGGTCGATTTCCTTCAGCGCCAATTCCAGCGCCCGCTCCCACCGCTCCGACTGCAGTTCCCTCACCTCCGATTGCGAAAGCTCGGGCGCGAGCGCCAGGTGCGCATGGTCGCGGGCCAGGGCCTTGCGCCACGCAGCCGTGCCGATGGCCCATTCCCGCGAAA
>CAYVDZ010000850.1:0-2781 GCA_964450575.1 uncultured Opitutus sp. | reverse complement strand
GGATTTATGGTGGATTGCCGCGGGCGGCTAGCGCCTCATTCGCACTGGCAAAAAAGGTTTTCGTTAACAGCAGCGCAGCGACGAAGCAATCCATCCAGCTGGATCGCCACATCCCGCGAAGCGGGACTCGCGATGACAAATTTGAGGGTGAAGTATCCGGGTTGGCGGTGCGATCGCCTGATTGGCGGCGCAATCCGGGGCTCTTCAACGAGCAGTCGCCAGCTGATTGAGGGTGGTTGGCGGAAACGCGAGCGCACCGCGACATCGAGTTTTTACCCCGGGTCACGGTTGCCACGACGAAAAGGCGGGTGCATAATGCTGGCAGTTTCATTTCCTTTTCCATGAACCGTCGCGATTTCATCCTCACGTCCACGGCCGCCGCTTCCCTGGCGCAAATCGGTCTTCCTTCCGCGATTGCGGGCCAGCCGTCCCACAGCGAACTCGTGCTGGAGATCATCCGCGCGAATGATGCGCAGATCCCCTCGTTGCTCGCCCTCCCGGAACGCGGAGCGGCCCATCCGTCGCGAGGGGGCGTACGCAATGGGCACGGGATCTATACAGCCGGCGGAACGGCCGGTGTCATCTCCGCGCTCGTATGCGCCGTGACCGCTCCCGCCTCGACTTACTACCAGTCGTCCGAGCTGATCGAACCGTTGCGCCTCGCCGCCCGTTATATGCTCACCGCCCAGTATGACGACGGGACGATCGATCTATATTCCACAAATTTCCGGTCACCGCCTGACACTGCTTTCGTGATCGAGGTCATGGCACCGGTTTGCGTGATGCTGCGCGCGAGTGCGCAACCCGCGCTTCAATCCGTCACTGCCGATGTGGAGAAGTTTATCCTGCGCGCGGCGGACGCACTTGTCGTCGGCGGCATTCACACGCCGAACCATCGCTGGGTCGTTTGTGCGGCGCTGGCGTGGGCGAACTCGCTTTTTCCGAATCCGAAGTATGTGGCGCGTGTCGACCAGTGGCTGGCCGAGACCATCGATCTCGATCCCGATGGACAGTATACCGAAAAGAGTACCACGGTTTATTCGCCGGTGGTGGATCGGGCGCTGATTACAGTGGCGCGTCTCTTAGAACGCCCGGAGCTGTTGGAACCGGTTCGGAAAAATCTCGAGATGACGCTGTATTATGTGCATCCCGACGGTGAAGTGGTGACGGAGGCGTCGCGGCGACAGGATCGTTATCAACGTGGCAGCATGGCGCGGTATTATTATTCGTATCGCACGATGGCCCGGTTGGACGGCAACGGACGTTTTGCGGCCATGGCGCGCCAGATCGAAGGTGGGGCGCGCGCCCACTTGCGCGGCGAGCTTGCGGCGTTTCTCACAGAACCTGAGCTGGGTGGCGCGCTGCCGCCCTCCGCGCCGCTTCCGACTGACTACGAGAAGGTGTTCTCGTATTCTTCGCTCGCGCGCATCCGTCGAGGGGATGCGAGCGGCACGATCCTCGCCGGCAACACCACGCTCTTTTCCTTTCGCAAGCGGGCGGCGGCGCTCGAGGCGGTCCGATTCGCCAGTGCGTTCTTCGGTAAGGGACAGTTTATGGGCGATTCCCTCGAACATCAGAATGGGCGCTATGTCCTTCGGCAGGAGCTGGACGGACCCTATTTCCAGCCGCTTTCCCAGGAGCAGATCGCCGACGGCGAGCATATCAGGATGACGCCGAATGGCACGTTGGCACCCAATGCCCGGGCGCTGCGCGCTCGCAGCAACGTGCAAACGCTTCAGTCGGTCGCCACGATTTCGGAAGAGCAGGGGAGATTCACCCTGACGTTTTCGATTCGCGGCACGGCCCATGTGCCGGTCGCGATTGAGCTGGCGTTCCGGCATGGCGGAACTCTGGAGGGCGTGGACCCCGTGCCGGGAGAAAAGGACGCGTATTTGCTTCGTGGAGACGTCGGTCGATATGTATCGGGCGGTGACCAGATCGAATTTGGTCCAGGCCGGGTGGATCACACATACACGCAGATTCGTGGGGCGCTCCCGAAATGGGACGGTCCGTGTGTTTATCTCACCGGGTTCACTCCATTTGAAGCCACGGTGCGGATTGGGTGAAATGGGGACGGGTTTGGTAGCATGACGGCCCGTGTTGGACGTCCATCATATCGATAAAATTCATGTCACCGTGCCCCTTTTCAACGGCCGGAGAAGCGCCTCGGCTTCGCGAATCCCTCGTGCCTCAGGTTCGTCCTGATGAGCTCGCTTTTCTGGCCGAAGTGCATCGCGGAGACGAATTGGCGCGGCGCCTGGTTGCCTGCGCCAACGCGTCCGAGCAGGGCCTTGCGGCGCCTTTGAGCCCGGATGAGCTTACCTGGGCGGGACGTATTGCCTGGCGGAATCACGCCCGCTGTATTGGCCGACTGCACTGGCACAGCCTTATGGTGCGCGATTGCCGGGCTTTGCACGAACCGGCGGCAATCGCTGATAGTTTGTTGGAGCATCTCGCGCTGGCTCAGGGCGACGGCAGCGTACGCTCAGTGATGACCGTCTTCGCACCGGCGGAGTATCCGGGAGGCCCGGCTCCGCGAATCTGGAATTCCCAGTTGTGCGCCTATGCTGGATATAGAGGGGGGGCCGGCTCGGTGCTCGGAGATCCGCGGCACGCCGAACTGACGGATCAAGCGTTGGCGCTGGGCTGGCAACCGCCTGCGACACGCGGGCCTTTTGATCTCCTGCCATGGATTATATCCGGTCGCGATGGTCGCCCGCGTTTGTTTTCTCTTGCCTCCGGTCAGGTGCGGGAAGTTCGTCTCAGCCATCCTCATTACAG
>CAYVDZ010000849.1:0-2782 GCA_964450575.1 uncultured Opitutus sp. | reverse complement strand
TTTCAGTGCTGACCATTTCGGCCGCTCCGCTTTCGATCACGGTTTGCACGGGTGTGGGCTCGGCGCTGCGGGCGAGCGGGAGCAACGCGAGGGCAAAGAAATAAAGAGCTGCGCGGCAGGGCGTCATTTAAGGATGTCGTTCAATTGAGCCCGGAAGGTTACGCGGACGTTCTCCTGGAGCGAAATCTTTTTGAGTTCGTGGTCATAAACCCAACCCACCCCCGTCACCTCGATGTCGTCGCGAATGAAACGGACCGATTTGTCACCGCTCGCCTGATTGTCTTTCTGCATGAAACGGGCGACGGGGCTGAGCAATATGCTATCGACCACGGGTATGGCGTTACCGGAAAAGATGGTGACGTTGAGGTCCGTCACGGTCACGCCGCCCTGAAACGGCCGCACTTCCGAGCCGCGCAGCGTCGTAGAGCGATAGCCTTCCTTGTCTGTGAAAATCGGCAGGACCCAATTGAAGGCGGGCGCTGGGGCGGCTTCGGCTTCGGCCGCCGTTGCCGGCGAGATCGTCGAGCTGGGTGAAGCGGTCGGGATGGCCGAAGCGGCGGTAATATCCGGGGCGTTCGAAGGCGTTGGCGAGGTGGATTTCGAAGCCGGAACTTGAGTGGGTTCCGTCCAAGCGCCCAGCGCGACCCCAGCAGCGACCGCCAGAGCGGAAACGAAAGCGCCCGAGCGAGTGCATGCGCCGAAGCCGCGGTTCCGGCGGTCCGGCCCATCGTTCGGAGTCTCAATCGCGGAGGTCGGTTTCATCAGGTGGGGCTTGTGACTCGCGCCGCCAGCAGGTGTTCGCAAATTTCCCGGACAGCTCCTCGGCCTGCCGCACGAACCGTAATGTAGTCGGCTGCTGCGAGGGCGTCCGGCATCGCTTCATGCGGGGCCACTCCAATGCCGGCCCACGAGATCGCCGGTACGTCGATGTTATCATCGCCCATATAGACGCACTGATCCGCGGTAAACCCAAGCTGCCCGGCGATTTCCTGCAGAGCCGTGATCTTGTCGATCCGGCCCTGGATCAGATGCGGGATCTTCAACTCATTTGCCCGTAGGGTCGTGGCGCCCGAGGCACGTCCACTGATCCACGCGGTGACAATCCCCGCCCGGTCGAGCTGGCGCAGGCCCATGCCATCGAGGACCGAAAAGCCCTTCGCTTCCGTGCCATCCGACGAGATTCGCACGGTGCCGTCGGTGAGCACGCCATCCACATCCATCGCAAACAGTCGCACCGCGGCCCAGCTTTCGAGCGCGATCGCCGGTTTCGTAGGCACAACGAGGTTCATGCCGCGCCGCGAACGATCCGCAGATAGGACGCGAGGACCGATTCGATGCCGAACTCGAGGCACTCCACGATCAGGGCGTGACCGATCGAGACCTCGAGGATTTGCGGGATTTCCATGAAGGCCGCGAGGTTCTGCAGGTTGAGGTCGTGGCCGGCATTGACTCCGAGCCCGGCGGCCTGCGCGGCCGCCGCGGCCCCGGCGAAGAGATCGCGGGTTCGGGTCTGCTCGGGGGTGGCACAGTGGACCGCATACGGTTCGGTGTAGAGTTCCACGCGATCCGCACCCAGCTGGCGGGCCAGCGCGAAGTCAGGCGAGTCGTAGTCGATGAACAAACTCGAACGGATGTTCGCCGCGCGAAGTCGGGCGAGAATCATTTCCAGTTTTGATGCCTCGGCGCGCACGTTCCATCCGTGATCCGAAGTCAATTGTCCCGGTGTATCCGGAACCAAGGTACACTGGTGGGGCTGCGCGGCGATGACCACCGCGAGGAACTCGGGCGTGGGGTTGCCTTCAACATTGAGCTCGGTGCCGGGAAAGCGTTTCACGAGCTCCTTCAAATCGGCCACGTCGGAATAGCGCGCATGCCGCTGGTCAGGGCGCGGATGAAGCGTGATGCCGTGAGCACCGAGTTTCAGGCAGCGTTCCGCAAACCACGTCACGCTCGGATAGTCGCGCCCGCGCGAGTTTCGCAGGAGGGCGACTTTGTTGATATTAACCGAGAGGTGAGTCATGGCAGGTCCTGAAGATCGAGTTTCTTCCTTTCTTCCTTTTTTCTTTTCTTCCCTCAGCCCATCCAGCGGGTGATCACATTGATGATCTTTTCCTTGGTCGGGCGAAACGCGTGTTCGAGTTCCGGCGCGAACGGGACCGGTAGATCGAGCGACGCGATGCGGAGCGGGGCGGCCTTGAGTCCGGAGAAGTATTCCTCGGTGAGTTGTGCGACCAACTCGGCGCCGAAGCCATGCGTGCGCCGGCCTTCATGCAACACAATCAGACGTCCGGTCCGCGCGAGCGAGGCACGAATCGAATCGAGCTGAAGGGGAGCGAGCGCGCGCAAATCGAAGAGATCGAAGTGGGTTTCGTATTCGCCGGAGAAGTACTCCGCGGCCTCCGTGGCCAGGTGGACCATTTCGCCGTAGGTGACAAACGTGGCGAAATCGCCGGAGCGCAGCAGCCGGGGCTGCCAGATGTCGCGATAGTTCGGATCCCAGACCACCGACGAGCGACCCCGCCGGTAGAGCCCCTTGTGCTCGAAGAGGATCACCGGGTTGTTGTCCTCATAGGCGGCGAGCAACGCGTTGAAGGCATCCTGCGGCGTACTCGGATACAGCCCCTTGATGCCGGGCATGGAGAGAAAGAACGATTCGAGCTCCTGCGAGTGAAACGAGCCGAACGTAAGTCCGCCGCCGCAGGGAAAACGCAGGACGAGCGGGCACGGCGCGCCGGAGCGGAAGTGCATCGTGGCGGCGGACTTACGTTCGGCTCGTTTCACT
>CAYVDZ010000848.1:0-2785 GCA_964450575.1 uncultured Opitutus sp. | reverse complement strand
CAATATAGGCGGCAATGTTTCGGGAGAAATTCAGGCGGCCTTCGTCGCTGATGCCATAGAAACGCGCCCGTTGGTGGTAGCCCGCCGCCGTGTGATCACCCAGCGCCGCTTTGTCGGCGCGGCCACCGGCCGCGAGGACGTAGAGGAAATTATATTCGAACCAGAACATATGTTCCGGACTGGGAGCGAGGGACTCCAATGCGGCCCGCGTCACCGTGGGATTCGCGAATACATTCGTTCCCTTCCCGGCTTTGGCCAGCGCCTCGGTCACGAATACGCGCGCCATTTTTTGCTCCGTCGGGTCCAGGCTGAACGATCCCGTCTGGGCGAGTTCGAGGGTAAACTTGTACCAATCGCGCCAGAGCGCCTGATCGGCGGCATTCTTCGACGCGAACAAGGCCCGGCCCATCTCGTACGTATAGCGGCCGCTCGTCTTGATCTCGAGGCGGCCACCCGTGACAGCGCCCATGACTTGATAATTCTCCGCGGATTTTCCGGAACCCGAATGAAACCCGATACTGACACCAAACTGCCGGCAGACCGACCACTGTTTCTCGATCAAGGCCCGCAAAGCTCCGTTGTTCGGGTACGGCATGTTTTTCTGAAAGCCGAAGGCAGGGGCGACAAAATGAATCGTCATTCCGAGCGCATCGCACAGCGCCAGCATGATCGCGGTCGTTTCGGGCGTCGTCAGACCGGGCAGCTCGTCAATCGAGAGCTCCCGCAGGTACGCGCGACCGACGTCGGTGGAAAATCGTTTGGCGCGCGCCGCCGCATATTTTTCGTCGCGCCGCTTCATCTTCTGGAGCGAGGGCCAGACATACGCGAGCAGCCGGGCAAACTCGGCTTCATTTAGCGTGAGCCCAGCACCCGCCACGCGTGCCTTTACTCTGGATACAAGTTCCGCCGGGACGTTCGCGGCGACCCAGCCAGCGGCGTCCTCCGCGGCGGTCGTCCGGGCCAGCTCGGGGGAAAGATCGAAGGTGATATAGCTCGCGAGCACACAGCCCGCCACCAGGGCGTCTTCCCGGCTGTCAAACTTGCCGCCGCTCGGCTGGTGGTCGGCATTGAAACTCCAGGCGATGCCACGGCGGTGAAACCCGGTCTTCAACTTCGCCAGGACGCAGCCGTGGCTCATGCCTTCCACGCTTTGACCTTGGTGCCCTTCCGGAACGTTGGTGCCGATGAACGGGAACGGCACGGCGTCGAGCTTGCCCGCGAGCATGACATCGACGTCGTAAACGAGCTCGCGCGGAATCGAGTTCTGATTGGCTGTCACGCCGAGACTGAGCGCACTCATCGCCCAATCGACTGCGGGCCAGTGCAACGTCGTGAACCTCGCGCCAACGCCGAGGGTGCTTTGTCCCAACGTCTGGGTCGCCGACGGAAAAATAGTGCTCTGCGGGTTATGCTGCTGCACGAGATTTTTCAGAATCAGCAGATTCGCGAACGTGGCCGGAAACGCCTGGGTACCGTCCGACAAAATAATGCCATCATGCAGCGCGTCGGTGGCGCCCTGCAGGCGCCACGCGCAGTCTCCGTTCCCATTTTCCAGGAGCGTCCACGCGCCGTCCTTCGTTTCAAACCGGCTCTTCCCGTAAACCTTGAGCAACCGACCCGCTTTCAACTCGTCACTCAGCGTCTGCCAATCGAGGCAGAAGTCAGGGCTCACACACGGATTCGTGGCGATGCGGAGATTGTGCTCAAAGAGGAAACGATTGATGGCAGACATGGAACGTGCGCAGGAACGACGGGGAGTGGCTCAGATTCCGCGCCGGCTGACAAGGCTGCGGTCGGAAAAGCGGAAACGTCGGAAGAGCGGAAAGGGTGAAAAATCGGAAAAGCGCAAAACGCGGAACTCCAACCGGGGAAATACACCCGTGCTCCAAGGGGTTCGTCGTTTATCACTACTTGGCACGAAGTCCGCCAAGTTTTCCGCCTTCCCGCCTTCCCGCTTTTCCGCTTTTCCGCTTTTCCGCTTTTCCAATTTTCCGAAACCTCAGTCCCAGTTCGCGGTGCTGTCTTTGATCAGCTGTTGAAGCACGGGGAAACGCAGTTCGCCGTAATTGAGCGCGTAGTAGAGGTAGCCCTTCCGATAAACCCAGGTCGAGGGCGTCCACGTCAGCGGCACGCCCATGAAGGTGTTGGCGCGGCGATCTTCGCGCGTGAGCGGATTCGGATGCTGCAGGAGTTTGAAATTCTTCTGCGGACCCACGCCATGCTTCGCCAGCAACTCACGGCCGTCATCGTCGCGATGCCAGATGGTGACGAAGATAAACTCCACCTTGGGATTCGCGTTGATGAAATCGCTCCAGCCGTTCTTCGCCAGTTCCGCATTACAGCTCGCGCACCACGGAGCCCAGAAATGCACCACGGTGACCTTGTCCGATTTCACCGCCGCTCCGACCTCGCGCTCAATCGGCAACCAGTCGGCTGCACGGCCCATCACCGCGGCGCTCAAGCCGAGCACCAGAAAAAAGATCGATCTCATGGGACCACGCTAGCGCAGTGAGTTCCGCATGCAATTGCGCACCGCATCATTTTCGGGATTGCGCGCGCCGTCACGTGCGGTGTTCTCGGCGCCTTATCTCGCATGTCCGCTGTCGCCTCGCCGGTCTCCACCACGCCACCGAATCCGGACCACGTCCTCCGCCTCGCGCAGGAGTTGAACGTGAAAGTCTTCCAGGTCGCCGCGACCGCGCAGCTCTTCGCGGAAGGCGCGACTGTTCCGTTCATCGCGCGCTACCGCAAGGAAGCCACCGGCGAACTCGATGAGGTTCAGGTC
>CAYVDZ010000847.1:0-2785 GCA_964450575.1 uncultured Opitutus sp. | reverse complement strand
GGACTCATCCAAACGGTCGCGACGGATCACGCGCCGTTCGATTTCGAGCAACAAAAGTCCATGGGCAAAACGGATTTCACCAAGATCCCCAACGGGATTCCGTAGCTCGAGGAACGAGTGAATCTTCTCCATACCTACGGCGTCAAAACGGGGAAAATTGATCTGCACACGATGGTGAATGCAGGCAGCACCCAGGTCGCCAAGCTTTTCGGCCTCTTCCCGAAGAAGGGCACGATTCAACTCGGGGCGGACGCCGATCTCGTCGTGTTCGATCCGGACTACCGCGGTACGATTTCCGCCAGGACCCAGCACATGAACGTGGATTACAGCGCATTCGAAGGCTGGCCCCTCGAAGGACGGGCGAGCGTCGTCACGGTTCGCGGACAAGTCGCCGCGCTCGACGGTACCTTCGTCGGCACGCTGGGCCGCGGCCAGTTTCTCAAACGGCCTCCCACGCATTTCTGAAACGCGTCGTTCCCTTCGCCTTGTCCCGTGTCCACCTCTGCCGCCCGCACCGCTCCGACCAAGGATGAACCGGGCCTCCTGGAAAATTCGCGCTTGTACAACGCCGACCTCGCGCCGGTGCCGGCGGAACGCCGGACGTGGACGCGCTGGCATATTGCGGCGCTCTGGGTCGGCATGGCGGTTTGCATTCCGACCTACACGATCGCGAGTGGGCTGATCGCGCAGGGCATGAGCTGGTGGCAGGCGTTGCTCGCAGTGTTTTTGGGCAACGTGATCGTGCTCGTGCCGATGACGCTCAACGCGCATCCGGGAACTCAATACGGCATTCCGTTTCCCGTCCTCCTGCGCGCCAGCTTCGGCACCCTCGGCGCCAACGTTCCGGCGCTCATGCGGGGCATGGTGGCGTGCGGCTGGTTTGGCATTCAGACATGGGTCGGCGGAGCCGCCATCTATGGAACCGCTGCAATCGTCTTCGGCTTTGACCCCGCGACCAAGGTGGCACTGCCGATTCTTGGCCTCTCGGCGGGCGAGTTTAGCTGCTTCCTGATTTTCTGGGCGATCAACGTCGTCTTCATCGTGAAAGGCATCGAGTCGATCAAATGGCTGCAAACGTTGAGCGCGCCCTTCCTGCTGCTGATCGGCGCAGGCCTCGTCGTTTGGGCCTATCACGCGGCGCATGGCTTCGGCCCGATTTTTTCGCAGCCGGAAACGCTCATTGCCTCCGGGCGCTTCTGGCCGGTGTTCGGCGCCGGGCTGACGGCGATGGTCGGCTTCTGGGCGACGCTCTCGCTCAACATTCCGGACTTCTCGCGCTTTGCCCGCTCGCAGCGTGACCAGATCATCGGCCAGGCGCTCGGCCTGCCCACCACAATGGCTTTGTATTCATTCATTGGCATCGTCGTGACCAGCGCCACTATTGTCGTGTTTGGTGAGGCGATCTGGGATCCCACCGCGGTCATCGCCAAGTTTGGCAGCAAAGGCCTCTCGGCCCTGGCGCTCGTGACGCTCGCGGTGGCGACGCTTTCAACCAACATCGCGGCGAACGTCGTCTCGCCCGCGAACGACTTTTCCAACCTCGCGCCGCGCCGCATCACCTTCAAAACCGGAGGGCTCATCACGGCGGTGATCGGGATTGTGATGATGCCTTGGAAGTTGATGGCGGACCCAACCGGCTATATCTTCACGTGGCTCATCGGATATAGCGCGCTGCTCGGCCCGATCGCTGGAATCATGATTGCGGACTATTTCGTGTTTCGCCGACGCCAACTGAGCGTGGTCGCGCTTTACGCGCTGGACGGACCGCACCGTTATACAGGGGGCTTCAGTCTCGTGGCGTTTGCTGCTTTTATCCTGGCCGTTCTGCCCAACCTACCCGGGTTTCTGGTGACGGTGAATCGGATCAACGCGTCGAGTGTCAGCCCGTTCTTGCTGAGCCTTTACAACTATGCCTGGTTCGTTGGATTCGGAATCGCATTCACCGTCTATCTCGCGTTGCGCAGAAATTTCCCCGACCGTTAATCTTTATCCTTTCCCTCCGCCCTCGCGGTCAAATCGCTCCGTTTTTCATGAAATCCGTCCCTCTACCCACCACCGATTTCCAGGCGCAAGCCTACTCCGGACCCTCCGCCGATGAGGTGCTTGCGCTGCGCAAGCAGTATCTCAATCCCGGACTTTTCCTCTACTATAAGAAACCGATCATGATCGTGGAGGGAAAGATGCAGTGGGTGTGGGACGACACCGGCAAACGCTATCTCGACGGGCTCGGCGGCATCGTGACCGTCAGCGTCGGCCACTGTCACCCGTATGTGATCGCAGCCGCGCAGAAGCAGAACGAAACGCTTCAGCACTCGACGACGATCTATCTGCAGCCGAAGATTGTGGAGTACGCGGAGAAACTCGCTTCGAAGATGCCCGGCGACCTGAAGGTCTGCTATTTCGTCAACTCCGGATCCGAAGCCAACGATCTCGCGCTGATGATGGCGCGGCTGTATACGGGTAACTATGATATGATTGCGTTGCGCAACGCCTATCATGGGGGCAATGCGAGCGGCATGGGCGTGACGGCCCACAGCACCTGGAAATTCAACGTTCCGCACTCCTTCGGAGTGCATCATGCGATTGCTCCGTATCCGTATCGTGGACACTTCGGCTATGACGATCCGGAAGCCGGACGCAAATATGCCGACGACGTCAAGTCGCTGCTCGACTACGCCACGTCGGGCAAGGTCGCCGGCTTTATCGCTGAATCCATTCAGGGCGTGGGCGGCTTCGTGGTTTATCCCGACGGTTACTTGAAGCACGTTTATGAACACATTCGCCA
>CAYVDZ010000846.1:0-2792 GCA_964450575.1 uncultured Opitutus sp. | reverse complement strand
GGATTGAAAGCCGGCGCGTTGGCGCTCATGTTTTCGTTGCTCCTGATGGCCGTCACGGAACCCTTCCTTTTGCGAGCCGCTCCCGTCTCTGAATTTCAGCTTCGGTTGCCCGTGCTGGTCATCTCCAACGCCCCTATTCCCGCCGACTCCAAACCCGTTATCAACATGGCTCCCACGAACCTCATCTCGATTGCCTTCTTCGCTGCATTGCAGGTGGCGGTTTACATAATTTGTCTGATGAAAATCCGGGAGATCGACCGGCAGTCACTTCCCGCCCTAGTGAAGCTCCGGCTGATGGAGAACGAGGAGAACCTCTTCGACATGGGCCTTTACGTCGGCATCGGCGGCACGGCGGCCGCGATGGTGATGGTGACCCTCGGACTCGTGGAAGCGAATCTGCTGGCGGCGTTTTCCTCCAATCTCTTCGGCATCACCTGCGTGGCGTTGGTGAAGATCCGCCATGTGCGGCCCTACAAGACCCGCCTGATCCTCGAAGGCCAAGTCGCCGCTTCTCCCATTCGGGAGCCCAATGAACCCGCGATAGCGTCGGCCCGTGGGTCAGCTGCGCTATGAACAAGACGCTGCTGTTAATTCTCTGCGATTTCCTGTTGCTGACGTTGCTGGCGCTCACGCGATGGGAAACGGTCGCCGAGCCGCCGCGCGCCAAGCAGCCGCCGGTGCCTGAACTCGCGGCCAACGCGGTGACGAAGGAACAGGATTTGGTGGAGTTGATGCGTGAGAGCCTGGCCGATGAGCGCTCGGTCCGCGATGAGTTGGCGCAGAAGCTTGCCGCGGCCGACGCCGCCCTGGCCGCCCGCGAACAGAGTCTTACGCAAGTGCAAAGCGAGCGCACGCGCCTCGCCGAAGAACGGAACGCCGTCGCCGCGACGCTTACCGAAACCCAGCGAGCGGCAGCCGATCTCAACCAGAAATTTTCCACGGCCACTCAGGAAGTGACGATGACCCGCGATCAACTGGCGCAACTCCAGCGCGAGCTCGCCGAGAAGCAGGCTGAGGCCGAGAAACAGCGGAACGCGCTCGCGGCACTCGAAAAGCAACAGGCCGAGGCACGTCGGCAGATTGAAGGTCTGACCCTCGCGGTGGTCGTGTCGGAACAGGAAAAGAAAAGCCTGCGCGAAACGGCGGCCGATTTGAAGGACCAAGTGGAGGTCGAACGCAGTGAGCGCGCCAAGGTGCAGGAGGCCAACACGCAGCTCGCGCAAGCGAGCACGAAGCTCGCCCAAGGCGTCGGGCAGCTGGCGGAGCGTTCGGGTGAACTGACCCGCGAGATTCGCGATTACCGCCCGGTGAATGCGAATGTGCTCTTCAACGAGTTCACCGCCAATCGCGTGACCGCGAGTTTCATCGCCAGCCGGCGCGGCTTTCTCCGTCAGGCTAATCGTACGACGGATGCGAATACGGTGCTCGTGACGGATGGGCAGCAGGTCTACGCGCTCCTCCATCTCGCCGACACGGTGTTTACGCTGGGTGAAGTGGGGATCGATTGGGAAAGCCTGACGGTCGACCTCGCCCGCGGGGGGAAGAGCGCACCGGCCACGGCCGTGCAATTTCTGGCGCAGGATCCGCGGCTCACGGTCATTCCGGTGAGCCCCGCGCAGGTGGGCGCGCTCGGTGCGAAAGTATATTCACTCGCCACGGACCCATTCCGCTTTCCAGAAGCGGTTTTGATCGACGGCGGCGGGCGCGGCTACGGCGAAGTCGCCTTCAAGCTGGATCCGGCCGAGCCGGGGATTGTCCGCGTGGACAATCGCCTTTTCGACCGGATGTTCGGGGACTTCTCGCCCAAACGGGGCGATCTCGTTTTTGCAAAAACGGGCGAGTTGCTGGGCATGATGGTGAACGGCGATTACTGCGCGCTGCTCAGCAACCTGAACTCGAATCACGTGATCCGCACCGGCACCGACATTCGTGAGCAGGCAACGGGCGCGGTGTTCGACGACTTGATCGCACGGGTGCGGAGCCTGCCATTGAAGCTGCAGTAACTGGTTTGAGGGGCGGGCCCAAGCGATCGGCGCCGGGGTCCGTATGGGTTCGGGAAGCGTGGCTGGACGTAGTTGGATCTCGAATACAGGCAGGTGCGCCTGTTTCACTTGGTCGGAGCAAGCCCCGACTCACCGTGCCCCGGACTGCGCTTTCCGCAGCGCCTCGAGATTGGCGCGGGTGGCCGCGAAATCGGGCTGGAGTGCAAGCGCGGTCTCGTACTGGACGATCGCTTCCGCGAGGCGGCCGGCGAGGGCGAGCGCGTTGCCCGCGTTATGGCGCGCGGGAGCGAAGTCCGGTTGCAGTCGAATCGCGGCTTGGTAGGGCGGGATCGCGTCCGCACTGCGGCCCAGCGCGAGGTAGGCGTTGCCAAGGTTGAACTGTGCGTCGAATGACAGCGGCACGGCCCGGACCGTGGCTTCGTAATGCGGAACGGCTTCGGCAACCCGCCCTGATCGCGCGAGAGCGTTGGCGAGGCCGAAGTGCCCGGCGACGAGTTCCGGTTTTCGCCGCACGCCTCGTTGGTAACGGGCGATCGCTTCGTCCATCCGTCCCGCGGCTGCGAGCGCGTCGCCAAGGGCGCAATCGGCCTCCGCGAAATCGGGCTGCAGGATGAGCGCTTGTTGGTGTTGCGCGATGGCCTCGCTGGTGCGGCCGAGTTGCAGCAAGGCGTTGCCAAAATTGTAGTGCGTGCTGGCGACGCCCGGGTGGAGCTGCAACGCGGCGATGAAGTGCGCGACGGCTTGGCTGGTGCGGCCGACATCCACCAGCGACATGGCCAGGTTATTATG
>CAYVDZ010000845.1:0-2795 GCA_964450575.1 uncultured Opitutus sp. | reverse complement strand
ATCAAAAGGACGGTGAACTTGAGCGGATCGGACGGCGGGCGAGCGGCGAAATAGCCGACCACCGCGGTCAGCACCGACAGCAGGCTCAACCGCGGCTTGGTGAGTTCCAGGTAATCCCGAAAAGTCGCGCGTGTGGCCGTCGCGGCGGTCATGCAGGGACTGGTGTGCGGCGAGGGGAGACGTTCTTCTCGATCACGTCTCGATGGGCCATCCAAGTGATCCAAAAGGTTACGGCGAGTGTCAGTGCGCCCACGACAACGTGAGCAGTCGTGATATCGGCTTTGCGCAGGCTCCAGATGATCTGCGCGCCGAGGGCGATCTGGAGCAGCAGGAGCCCAACGAGGGCTGAAGCGGCCGCACGCAACGAGGCGGGAGCCCCCGGATCGCGATGAACGAGGATGGCGAAATAAACCAGCGCGAAGCTCAACACCACGGCCATGGCGCGATGGGCGAAATGGATCGCGACCGGGAAGCTCCATTGCGCCGGCAGCCACTGATTATCGGGAGTGGAATAGGGAAACGTGTAGATCGCGAGTCCCGCTCCATTGTGGCGCATCGTGGCTCCAATGACCAGTTGCGCGACGACCAGCAGGCAGCAGATGATGCCGACTCGTCGGACGGTGGCGCTGACCGGGACGGATCGGGTCAGCCATTCCCGCGAACAGGCAACGGCGATCGCGATCAGCAGGCAGACATAGATGTGCGCCAGAATTCCGTGAGGAATGCGCAACATTTGGCCGAGCGACATCTCGAACCCCGGCACGGCCATCGCATCCAGGAGCACTCGTTTGCCACCGAGTATTCCCTGGAAAATGACAATGACCAGCGCCCACCCGCCCAAGGCGCGGAGCCAGCCGCGCTCTTCCCGCCGCCACAGCCAGATGGCGAGGCCGATCGTGACAAAGCCCATGACCATCCCGCTGAGCCGGTGCGAGTGCTCGGCGAACATCGCGATATCCTGCAACCATCCCTCCGGATTGATTGAACCATGCGAAAGCGGCCAGTCTGGAAACGCCATGCCGGCTCCGATGCTCGTGGTGAAAGCGCCGAGCGTGACGAGCAGGAACACCCACACGCTGCCGATCGCGGCGAAGACCGCCAGGGCGGGCTTGTGCGTGGGAGTGCGATGAAAGCGAGGTGCGGTAGTCATGAGCGGGAGTAAGAACGAGCAGAAGGCCCCTTGCTGTTTGCCGCAAACCCTTTGACAATTTTATCCGCCGGCGAATCGGTGTAGTGATGAAAACTAATAACGCCGCGCGACAGAGGTGCGGAATCCACCGGAAGCGAGGGCGGGGGGAAATTGCGGCCGCGTTTCCAATGGCGATTTTTTTGATGGGGGCGACACTCGCCGTTTTGACCGGCCTGACTGGGTGCTCCCGGGCCCCCACTCAGGCCACGCAGGCAAAGGCGGAGAAAGATGCCGGGACGAAGGGCGAACGCTACTCGCTTACGGGTGAGGTCGTCCGGGTCGAAGCCGAGCGCAAGATTCTCGTGGTCCGGCACGACGAGATCAAAGGCTACATGCCAGCCATGACAATGGAGTTCCTCGCGTCACCCGGCGACCTGGTGCTGGCGAAACCGGGTCAGCGGATTCGCGCCGAGATGGTGCCGAGTCCCGATGGCGATTTCCGCCTGGAGAAGATCTGGCCGGATGACCGGGCGCTGGCTGATACCGTGGCACTGGGGGCGAAACAGCTGCGGCAGGATACGCACACGCGGGGCAAGAGTGTATATCGCGAAGTCGGGGAGACCGTACCGGATTTTGCGCTCTATGATCAGAGCGGCCGCGTGGTGCAGAGTTCACGGTTTCGCGGCAAGCAGATCATGATCAACTTCATTTTCACCCGTTGTCCGGTAGCCACGATGTGTCCCGCGGCAATTGCGAAAATGATGACGACGCAGAAACTCGCGCGCGAAGCCGGCGTGGCCAATTTGGAGCTGGTTTCCATCACGCTCGATCCGGAATTCGATACTCCGGGAGTGCTGCGGGAATACGCGGATGCCCGCGGGATCGACACCTCGAATTTCTCGTTCCTCACCGGTCCGGATGATGCGATCAAGGATCTCTTGGCGCAGTTTGGAGTGATCGCCGAGTTAAAGAACGACTTGCTGCAACATACCTTGACGACGCTCTTGGTGAACGAAAATGGCAAAATTTCGCACCGGGCCGACGGCAGTCAGTGGGAACCGGCGGACTTCGTCGGAAAGATGAAACGATGAGCCACACCGCGGCATGGGAATCCGGCCAGCGCTGGCAGCTTTTATGGATCACGCTGGGTGCGCTGGCGCTTTATGTTGGGCTCCGCTGGCTGCCGACGGGGACAAACCTGGGCCACATGGATTTTCGCGTAGACCCCAAGTCGGGGACCGCGATCGAGTTCTGTGATCCTTCGAATCCCCAGTTCATTCCCGTCGTGGCCGTGAGGTCACCGGTTGTCCTTTCCGTCGCCACGGCGGAGACTCCGGTCGCGGCGCAACCGATCAAGGCGACGGTCACCCTGCGGACGAGTTCAGGCAAACCCGTGGCGCCGGCGGATCTCCTGGTGGTGCACACGCGGCCGTTGCATCTCTTGATCATCGATCCCTCGTTGAACGATTATCAACACGTGCACCCCGAGCCGTCAGGGAAGCCGGGGGAATGGATGTTTGCGTTTACGCCGGGTGCGGGCGGCACGTATCGGATTTTTGCGGACTTTACGCCGGCGGCGACGGGCCGCGGGCTCTACGCGAGCGCTGATCTTGAGGTGAGGGGTGCTCCGGGGACAATGGGCGCGTTTACTTCGACCGCGCCGCCC
>CAYVDZ010000844.1:0-2796 GCA_964450575.1 uncultured Opitutus sp. | reverse complement strand
CAGCGTCATGCCGATCGCGCCGATGCTCTGCACCGTAAATGCCAACAGCTGCGGACGCGTAAAGTGACACGCCCGCCCAAAGCGCCAGAGCGCCGCGAACACGGCGAGTGTCAGCGCAATCACCGGATGGCCCATAAACCCCAGCGCCAACCTCCCCCGGTGCCCCGCCGGAAAAGCCAGATCGCCCACCGCCGCCAGGAGCATCAGGCCCACCGGCAAACCCACGACGAACGCGGTGGCTGCGGCCCCCGGACGCCGAACCGCTTCGCGCCGCGCTGTCGCAGGCGAATTCGTCGGCGAGGCATCCTCAACTCCCGCCTCGCCGATCGACTGCGGCGTCGCCACGTGTATGCGCTTCACCACCCAGCGCGCAAACAGTGGTCCCGCGATCGCCGCCGCCGGCAGGCCAGTGAGGAACGCGAGTGCGAGCACCATGCCGTTGTTCGCCCCCAGCGCCGAGATGGCCACCACCGGTCCCGGATGCGGCGGGGTGAGTCCGTGCATCACCGAAAGAAATGCCACCAACGGAATCGCGAGCAAAAGAAAGGGACGCTTCGACTCACGGGTGAGCGAAATCGCAATCGGCAGCAACAGCAGTAAACCTACGGTGAACCACGTCACCAAGCCCACCACGATCGCGAGCGCCACGATGCAGGCCACGGCGCGTGACGGACCAAAGAAGCGACTGAACCGCTCCGCCAGCACGTGTGCTCCGCCGGATTCCGCGAGCAGTTTCCCCAGCATGGCGCCCAGTGCGATCACGGCTGCGATCCCGCCGAGCGTCGCACCCACACCATCTTGAAAAGCCTTGAGCGCTGCGAGCGGAGCCATCCCCGCGCCCAAACCCACCAGCATCGCCGCCAGGAACAGCGCGAGAAACGGGTTGAGTTTACGCCACGTGACGAGCGCGACCAACATCGCAATGGCGGCGACCGCGAGCAGCAGGAGCGAAAGAGGCGACGTCATCATCAAGACTGATCAGATCGTGCAGGCCGTGACGCCGCCCGCGACAGGGGAAGAGGTGCGCATGAGGGCAGGCATTCCCATTTCCTACAGCGTCAAGCGGCGCGCCCGGGCGACCACCGGCCACTCCTCGACCACGCATCCGTTTCGGACCACATGCACGCGGTCATGCAGCGCCACGGTCGGACAAATATGCCAGGGAATCCCATAGAGCACACTGCCAACGGGAATGTCGGCCGCACGCTCGGTTTCGAGGACCAAGTGTTCCTCGCTATGCCCCACCGCCCGAGCGTTTGGCAACAAGGGAAACACCACGCGTGGATGCGGCATTTCACTCGCCACCGCTTTGTGGCCCAAATCGAGACAGAGGCGGTTTGAGGCCGGCCGGCTGATCACCCGCGTCAGCAACACGGTCGCCGGTTGAAACTCCAGGTCGGCGAGCTTTTCACCGTATCCAGCATCCCATAACACGCAGGTACCCGGGCTGCACTCGACCCCCGTTCGCCGCGCATGGATGGGAAACGTCGGCGTTCCTCCGCAGACGACCCGCGACACCGAATGTCCCGCCCGCACCAACTCCGCCTGCAACGCCGTCACGCCGGCGAAGGCCGCGTCGGCCGCCGCCGTTCGCTCCACCGGATTGCTCTGGTGAAGATGGCCGTCATACGCATGCAGACCGCCCGGGCGCAGGCCCGGCAGAGATCCAATTTTCTGATACAGCGTCATGGCCTCGGCCTCCGGCGCCACTCCGGTACGGTGCTGACCGAGGTCGAGATCGAGCAGCACCTCGATCGTGAGCGCCGCGTTCACCGCCGCCTGACTCAAACGCGCGAGTACCGCGGCATCGTCGGCCACGGTCGAAAAGGCGATGTGCGGAAAGGCCTGCATCAACAGGATGAAGCGCCCCACGTTTGGACCGACGAGTTGCACCGCCAGAAGCACATCGGTGGCGCCCGCACCCGCCGCCATTTCCGCCTCGGCCAGGGTGGCGCACTTGCACCGGGTGATGCCGAGTTCCACCTGCCGCGCCACCAGCTGCGGGAGCTTGTGGGTCTTGATATGCGGACGCAACCGCGCGGGATCTCCCACCAACGCAATCATCCGCCGAAGGTTTTCGTCCACCCGATCCGGATAAACGAGCAGCGCCGGCGAAGGCGTATCTGCTTCGTTCTCCACCCGCATCCACGCTGTATCCAGATTCATCATCTCGGTCGGCGTCGGCAGTTGCAGGGGATGCGGAGCGTTGTCATCGGGCTCAGACGAGCTCGAAAATCGCTTCGATTTCGACCGCAATATTACCGGGAAGCGGCCCCATGCCCACCGCGCTGCGGGCGCCGATCCCATCCTCTTCGCCGAAGACTTCGGCAAACAACTCGCTGCATCCATTGATCACCTTCGGGTGATCGAAAAAGTCCGGGGCCGAGTTTACCATGCCCAGAACCTTGATCACGCGCTTCACCCGATCGAGAGACCCAAAGTGTGCACGCAAGGTGGCAAGAATCGCGAGTCCGACTTGCCGGGCCGCGGCATGGCCTTCGGTTAGATTCAAGTCCGTGCCCACTCGCCCGATGATGAGCGATCCGTCGGTGCGCAGCGGTCCGTGACCAGAGACATAAGCGAGCCCCTGCACCACCACTACCGGGCGATAAACCGCCACGGGGCGTGGCGCCGGCGGCAGCGTGAGTTGAAGGCGAGCAAAACGTTCTTCGTGAGCCATCCCTGCGAGGATGAGCGCAACTCCGCGGGCGGAGCAATCCCCCCGCAACCACTTGTCACACTTTTTCTGCTCCAGCCGTTAAACCCCAACTCTGAACCAATTTCATCGCGACGGAC
>CAYVDZ010000843.1:0-2797 GCA_964450575.1 uncultured Opitutus sp. | reverse complement strand
TCTCATCGCAGCTTACTCCGGGCAGCTGCTTTCCAAGGAGATCAAGGTGACCGTCGTCTCCTCGTCCTTTGCCGTCTATGTTGCCGGCGCCGTCATGCGACCCGGGAAGATCGCGCCGGACCGCGCGCTCACCGCCCTCGATGCCATCATGGAAGCAGGCGGCTTTGACACCGCCAGGGCCAACATGAAGGAGGTTAGAGTGCTTCGTCAGGTGGGTGGCAAGCTGGAGACCCATATTCTTGATCTCAAGGCCGTGCTCGATGGCCGCGACACCCAGCCGTTTTACCTGCGCTCGCACGACTCCATTTTCGTTCCAGAGAAGTTCTCCTGGTTCTGAGTCACCGGCCAGAAAGTGAGACAGACATTCCTGTCTGTTCCGGAAGGAATTGCTTTGTCCGAGTCCCAATCAGGAAGACCCTGTCAGACCGATCCGACGGAATGCCAAACAGCATGACCGGATGACCGAATGACCGGATGACCTGCTCAGAAATGACAGACAGGAATGTCTGTTTCACCGCGCGGCGAACGAGCGCGGGGTCTCCGAAGTGATACAGACATTCCTGTCTGTTCTGACGCCCAGCAAACCCACCGGCCTGGACAACCGGTCACCCCTGGCCCCCTGCTTTCGCCTTCGTGCGGTTCTTGAGTGAAAGTTTTTCTCTGGCGCTGTGAAGGCTCGGTAAAACCCAATCTGCTGCAAAACTTTGTAAAAAAATATAGGTTAACACTGTTGAATATAAGCGACTTATAGTATGTGACAATTACTCACGAATTCACTACGTAGTTATCGGAGTTTTCTCGAGCGGAGAGCGGCGCGATTGGGGAGGTAATGAATTTTCTCACCGCCATTGGGACTCGGGCAAAACGTCACTTTTTAACCGCACTCGCGGGTTGGATGCTGATCGTTGCTGGAGGGCGTTTAGATGCCGCTGACACAGCTTTGGGGACGACCGTCTATGTCGGGAAAACCGTCACGCTGACGGCCACGGCCGACGGCAACCCGGCCCCCACGTTCCAATGGCTGAAGAACGGCGCCCCTATATCGGGTGCGACGAACGCCGTCCTGACGATCACCGCCGTGGCGCTAAGCGACGCCGGCATCTATCAAGTTAGGGCGACCAATAGCGCCGGCTCGGCCCTCAGTCCCGAGGCCGTGCTCGTGGTCGAGTCCGCGCCGATAGCTCTCACGAACTCCGCGCCCGCGATCACCACTCAACCCGCCGCGACGCTGGCCGGTGTCAGTGGCGACACCGTCACCTTCTCGGTTGTTGCCACCGGCACGCCCGCTCCCACCTATCAATGGTTGAAGAATGGTCAGGCGATCGCCGGATGGACGTCCGCATCTCTGACGCTCGCCGCGCTCACGTCCAATGATCCCGCAACCTATAACGTGGTGGTTTCAAATGTTGCCGGATCGGTCACAAGTGCCAATGCGCAACTGACCGTTTCCACTCCGTCCACGCCGCCTCCCTCTCAGCCCTCTGGTGGCGGCGGCAGCAGCACGCCGCCTCCCCCTTCGAGCACCGCGCCCATGTTTACGACCGCGCCAAGCTCCCTCAAGGCGAACGCTGGAGAAAATGTTTCCTTCTCCGTCGGTGTCGCCGGCACACCGCAATCCCAGCTGCAATGGCGCAAGAACGGTGTTGCCATCAGCGGAGCCACCGGATCGAGCCTCTCGTTGAGCTCGATTTCAACTGCGGATGTGGCCGCCTATAGCGTCGTCGCCACGAACACGGCCGGTACCGTCATCAGTTCCGAGGCCACGCTCAGTCTTATCAGCCCGGGCACCGACGGCACCACGCCGAAGTTCACCTTGCAGCCTCTCAGTCAGACCGTCGCTCTTGGAGCATCGCCCCGGATCAGTGCCGCCGCGAACGGCTCGCCCGCTCCTACTTATCAATGGTTGAAGAACGGCGTGGTAATCCGTGGCGCCATCGCGAAGGACTTGGTAGTGTACAATGTCACCACCGCCGACACCGCCGTTTATTCGGTGATCGCCTCCAGTCCGGCTGGGGCGGCGATGAGCACCAGCGCCCACTTGGTCGTAGGCGGCGTCCCGGGCGTGAGTGCGCCCGTCATCAGCGTGCAACCCTTGAGTCAGAGTACGGTGACGCAATCGTCCGTCTCGTTCCAAATCGCGGCTTCCGGATCACCGGCACCATCGTTGCAGTGGCGCAAGAATGGCTTGGATATCGCCGGGGCCACGTCCTCGGTTCTGGCGATTTCAACGGTCAATAAATCTGACGCGGGCATTTATACCATGCTGGTGCGAAACGCTTATGGTTCTGTAACCAGCAACCCCGCCCAACTCATTGTGAACAACCCCTCGAAGGGGTCGGTCGCCGGGGTTGAGGAGCCCGGGGTCGATTCCGGGCTAGCGGGTGGCGCAACGATGTCCCGCATTGTGAATATCTCCGTCCGGGCGTCAGCCGGGGCGGGCGACGAAAGCCTCATTGTCGGCTTCGTGGTCAGTGCAGGCGCGCAGAAGCCCGTGCTCATCCGCGGGATCGGCCCTACCTTGGGCGCGTTCGGGGTCGAGGGAGCGCTGCAGGATCCGAAGGTCTCCTTGTTTTCCGGCTCGGTGCTCTCGTCGGCCAATGATGATTGGGGTGTGAACGAAAATGCTCCGACGATCCAATCCACGGGGCTCAAGGTTGGCGCTTTCGCTCTCGGTGAGACCACCAACGACGCGGCCTTGATTTCAATTCTCCGCAGTGGAGCCTACACCGCGCAAGTCAGCGGCCAGGGCACGGAGCGGGGTATCGCGCTCATCGAGGTCTATGACGGCGCTTCGACG
>CAYVDZ010000842.1:0-2803 GCA_964450575.1 uncultured Opitutus sp. | reverse complement strand
GCGAAAGCTCCAGTCTGTTCGGCGGCGCGCGGCCGCTCATTGATACGCCGCGTTCGATCACCGTGATCGAGAGTTCACTCACCGATCTTTATAGCATTCGCACGGTCAACGACTTCGTCGCCGTCACGGCCGGTTCCTTCACCGGCAACTATTTTGGCGTTCCCGGCGCACTCGATGTGCGGGGTGAACGCGCCGACAATTTTTTCCGCGGCTTCCGCCGCATTGAAAATCGCGGCAACTTCCCCACGCCGATCGCCAGCACCGATTATACTGAGATCGTGAAAGGCCCGCCTCCGCCTATCTATGGCGGCGGCAAAGTCGGGGGCGTGCTGAACTTCATTCCGAAAACTGCGAAGAGCAAAACCGCCAAGTTCATCGAAAAACCCGTCGGCATCGCGAGCACCACCATCGGCACGTACGGGAAGAAAGTCGCCAGCCTCGAATACGGCACGCCGTTCACCCTCTTCGGCAAAGCGTCCGGCGCGTACGTGTTCGTCCAGGGCGAGGACTCCGAGAGCTACTACGACAACATCTATAACAAGAGCCTGCTCGTGCAGCTGGCGATCGATACCCAGCTCACCCCGACCGTCCTCCTGGAGTACGGCTTCATGGCTCAATGGGCCGACCTCAATCAAAGCCTCGGCTGGAACCGGGTCACGCAGCGCATGATCGACACCGACGGCGAATACCTCGCGGGTCGTCCCGCGCTGAATCTCGACACCAACCGCGACGGTTTTCTCAACCCGGCTGAACTCCAGCCTTACGCCCTCGAGCAATTCGGGTTCGCCAATCCGTTCCCGTACGGCGCGCTCACGGCCAATCAGAAGGCGGCCTTTGCCCTCGATCCCGCCACGGTCCGGACCGTGAAACTCAGTCACCACACGGTACAGGTCGAGCCGATGGATTTCTCCAAAACCGATTCGTTCACGGGTTACTTTGACCTGACGAAGACGGTGAGCGACCGGCTGACGCTCAAGAACCAGTCGTTCTACGACGCGATGAATCACACGAAGTATTCAAGTTATGGATTCACCGCCGACTACCTGGCGATGGCCTACGAAAACAAAACCACCGCCACGATCAGCACCCGGCCCAATTCGGACTCGAGTTTGGAAAGCGTGCTCGGAGTCTCCTGGCGTTACTCCTCTGGCGACGAGCGGGAATCCCGCGGCCGCGGTTACCAGGTTTTGGATCGGCGCGACATTTCCGCGCCCGTCACCGGCAACGACCGTTTCGAAGGCGCCCACACCGGCACCTTTAACGTCCCTTACAACTGGCGGCAAATCGGCAGCTTTTCCGATCTCGGCGCCTTCGCGCTCGTCGACGGGACCGTCGGCCGGCTGGGCGCCGTCGCGAGTGCCCGCTGGGACCGCTACAGCGCCCACACCAACGGCACCGATCTGAATGGGAATTTTGGATACGCCTCCGATTCGGACAACGCGTTCACCTACAACGCGAGCGTGACCTACAAGCTCAACGGCCTCAGCCCCTATCTCACCTACGCCACCTCGCGTTACCTCGAGCTCGGTCAGGGCGGCATGATCGATCGCCTCAACCTTGGTGGCGGCACCTGGCTGCAAGACTCCGAACTCGGCGAGGCCGGCGTCAAGGGCTCCCTGCTCAACGGCAAACTCTTTGCCACCGTCGCCTACTATCGACAGGAAAAAACCGCGTTCAATCCGACCGCCGGGACGTTCGACCAGTACAAGTCCAAGGGCCTTGAAATCGAGGCGCGCTACGCCCCAACCAAGACGCTGAGCTTCACCACCGCCGCCACCTGGCAACGCACGGATCTGCAAAATGCGCCGTTCTTCCTCGGCGTCCCTCCGAGTGCCTTGGGTCTCGATCCGGCGCAAACGTACGGTGGCCGCTTCGTCGCCGTCGGCGGCTTGATTGGAGTGAAGTCGCCCATTCAAGCCCCGACTCCGCAACGGGTCTTCTCGGTCAACGGCACCTATACCTCGCGCCGCGGCTTTGGCATCTCGCTCGGGGGTACCTACGTGTCGTCCTTCTACTCCGGATACCTGCAACAGATTCGGTTGCCCGAGTACTTCGTCACCCGCGGCGCCCTGTTCTACAACCGCGGCCCCTGGTCGGTCCGGCTAAACGCCAGCAACCTTCTCGACGAGCGTTACTACACTCCGCAGTTCCTCTTCTGGGATGTCTTTGTCAGTCCCAGCATCGGACCGACCGCCGACCTGACCTTGAGCTACAAGTGGTAACTCACGGGCAGCCCGCTCGAACCTTGTCACACTTCGTTCGCCAATCCGTTCCACATGGTCCGCACCTTGCTAGAGACTGAAGGCATGCCGAAGATCAACGCCCCGCACATCGTCGGAGAGCTTGCCGCTCTCCACGATGCCTACGAGCGTGCTCTCGCGGCCAATGATGTGCCGACGCTCAAGTCGTTCTTCTGGGACTCTCCGCATGTGGTGCGTTATGGCGCCAGCGAGCACCTCTACGGAACCGACGCCGTCTCGCGTTATCGGGAGGGTCACACTCCCGTCTTCACCCACCGCCAGATCGTTCGCCGGGAGATCCTCACGTTGGGGCCGGACCTCGCCTCGATCATGTGCGAGCTGAGCCAGACCGTCACCGGCCAGCAACGTCACAGCCGACAGTCCCAGACGTGGTGCCGCTTCCCGGAAGCGGGTTGGAAAATTGTTTCCGCCCACGTCTCGCAGACCACTCCGCCCGCCGACACCAGTCTCGGTTGGGAGACTTACGTAAGTGAGGCGGCGGCGGCCCTCGGCCTGCCCCTCCATCCGGGACAAGAGCGCCCGCGCCGCCTGTTGTTCGGCCA
>CAYVDZ010000841.1:1680-2807 GCA_964450575.1 uncultured Opitutus sp. | reverse complement strand
GCGCGGGGGAGCAGCCTTTTAAGACGTGGAGATGGGTGTTCATGGCCGGGCCTCCGGTGGGAGAAGCGGATCGGGCGTGGTCAGTCGCGAGGCCCGCACGTCGGCGGCGCGGAGGATGGCTTCCAGAAACGCCAACCCTGCCGGGCCATAACGATCGATCACGCCCATAGACCGTTCACGCCAACTGATTCCGGTTTTTTCCGAAAGGCCGAGCCCGGCAGGCGAGAGAGTGAGCGTGACTGCGGGAACGGTCGGCTCACCCGGAACGAGCGTGACGGACGGCAGTTGATCCCCTTCGCGGATGCCACGAATAGGAAGTCCGCGTCCGTCGAGATCGTGGTAGTCCTGATCCGCAGGTGCTGCGTGCAGTGCGACCCGCACCTTGCCGTGGTGAGCGACGACGAGGTAGATCATCAGATCGAACTGCTCTGCGGTTGTATCAATAACGCGCTGAATCAACGCTGACGGCACGGGTACGGGCAACGATGGGAAGAATCCTGGATTGAGGTTCTTCAACACCTCCGTCCACGGCCCGAGCAGCGCGGGATGCTGTGGAGCATAAGTTTGCAGCAGTGCGATCAGCCCAAGTGCGCTGGCGAGTTCGTGCCGGAACGCGGGGCGAGTCTCACTTGAATCGAGGTAACGGTACATCTCTCGTCCCTTGCGCCAGGCGTCTTTGGGTGCCTTTGCGAGAAGGACGTCTTTCGGTCGGGTTCCCCGTTTCTTTGAATCCCGCATCGCCCCCTGAAACGCGGGGTGGGCCTTGCCCCAGTCGTGCCAGTCGGCGGCGAGGTGCAGTATTTTCTGGAGTGGGTCGGGTAGCTGAAGTTGTTGTGCGATGACCGTTACCTGCTCACGCACTTCTCGCGTGTGGCAGGCGATGGTTTTCCAAGTTTCGCCCGGAACTTCCGCATTCTGCTGACCTTCTGCCTTGTCCGACTCCTTAGCTTCGTCGGTATTCGTAGGGCGCGGCACCGGCTCGACCGGGTCATCCGATTTGGCGTTGAAACCCCGATCGATCTGATACCCGCCCGAATCCGCCGACACGCAGACGACCCGGCCGGGAACTAGCATTTCACGCGCGGCAATTTTCCATTCACCGTCAAGCCAGTCCCAAACCCACGCAC
>CAYVDZ010000841.1:0-1670 GCA_964450575.1 uncultured Opitutus sp. | reverse complement strand
TTTTCGTTTCCTCGCCGCACAGCCATTCACGAGCGATGAGGAACGGAACCGAGCAGAGTTCGCGCCGGTGAGGCTCGAAGTCTTCGGGCGGAGCGTGCGGCCTTTCGCCCTTTTTGTCCTTCTCGATGTTGATCCAAAACACCTGTAGATCGCGCTCGTCACCGGAGCGGATAAACCGGCTGATGTCCAGATCGGCACCGGTCAGATCGGGGGTCGTATCGAAGAGCTCGTCGAACTCACGCCGCATTAACAAGTGCTCCGGCTCGTACGGATAGAGTTGATCGCGTCCCTCTGCGTTGAGTGATTCTTCGTAAGCCTCAAGCGCCGCGATACCAACCCCTTGGGCGGACATCTTCTGAAGCGCTGCCCACGCGCTCGCCATTTCTTCGGGCGCGTAGGGTGCGGACTTGCTTTCCTCCTGCCCGCGATCAACAACGACGACGTTCCCGTTCCCCCCATATCGCGCGCAGCGACCGAATCGTTGCACCAGGCTAGGCCAAGGTGCTAATTCGGTGATGAGACAACCCGCCGAGATATCAACCCCTGCTTCGACAACCTGAGTGGCCACGATGATTCGATCAACTCCGGGCGCACAGGCCGAACGTGACAGAAACCGGGTGCGCCAATCTTCCCGCTCCAAGGGCCGGAAGCGGCTATGCACCAGTTCAATCCCCTCAGTACGTCCTGCTGTGTGAAGGGCGTCAAATGTCGCACAGGCTCGCTTTACATTATTGCAGACGACGAGAGTGATTCGCCCATATTCGCCGGCAGGAACCTTAGCGTGCTCTGCAAGGATTCGCTGTGCAAACGCTTCGTGGTTGTCTGAATCAATCGCCTCTGTCGATAGCGATTTCTCGATATCCCACAAACCGCCAGTGCGTTGTTCAGGTCGGACGACGCAGGGGTCTTTGGTCCAAAAATCGTGATACTGCGCCGTATCGACGCTCTTCAGCCATTTGGATTGCAGCGTCGCGCTCATCCACCATGTGTAGCAGGGTCGAAGCCCCTTCCCGCGATCCTCGTCGCGAAACGCCTGTAGCTGAGCCGAGGTTGCCAGCCCGACATCCATTAACTGCACTTCGTCCATGACCCACAGCGCATCGTGATTCAGTAGGCCGAACTGGACCGGCCATTGCGCTCTACCCCGCATGCCGTATCCACGATTTAATGCGCGGGATAGAAGCATGTCCTGTGTGCCGATGATGATCGCCGACCGCTCCGGGCGCAGGAACCATTCGCCAGCATCTTCGCCACCCATTGCAACGTGAATGGCGGGTCGTTGCTCTTCGGGAAAATGCGAGGCTAGATCGTTGGCGGCTTGATGCGTCTGTTCTACAAGCACTCGCATCGGAAGACACCAAACCAATCGACGAGGCCATTGATCGTCCGCGCGGTGAATTCGATGAAAACTCCATGTCGCCAAGACTCCTTCTGTCTTGCCCAGGCCTGTAGATATCCGAATAAGTTGATCTCGGCATGTCGTTGAAGCCGCCAACGTGCGCTGCCAATCGCGGGGACAGGCATGCCCCGTCAGTTGCTTGAATTGCTCTGAAAACTCATCCTTCATAATTCCTCATTTCCCTTCGCCCCCACCGCCCATACCCGCCGCAACAGTAACCGGTGGAGATTGGGTGTTGTAATAGGTCGCCCTTTGTCGACAGCCCGTCGGC
>CAYVDZ010000840.1:0-2809 GCA_964450575.1 uncultured Opitutus sp. | reverse complement strand
CATCGGTCTCGAAACTTAACGGCCGGGTCGTCGGCAGGTCGCGGAGCGCCGCGCCGGTGAGCGCATACACGCCGGTGTTGATCACGCCTGAGCCTGACAGTTTCTCGCGGAAGGCGAGGAGTCGCTCGTGGGCGTCGATCTCGAGTGTGCCGTAGCGCGACGCGTCAGCGAGCGCGAGGCCGAGCAGCGCGGCGTCGGCGCGGCCTTCGTGCAGCGGCGTGAGCAGCGGGCGCGGGTCGGCGAACACCAGGGAGTCGCCGTTGACGACGAGCCAGGCGTCACGCGGTGCGAACTGTGGTGGCAGACAATGGAGAAATCCACCCGCAGTGCCGAGCGGTGTCGTTTCCGGCCGGCACGTCACGCGCACGCCGGCCACCGGTTGCCGCGCGAAATGCCGCTCGATCACATCGGAGAGGAAGCCGGTTGAGAGAATGAAATCCGTGCAACCGTGGCGCGCGAAGAAGCGCACGACCCACTCGACGAACGGTCGCCCCGCGACCGGCGCCATCGGCTTCGGCACGTCGGGCAACAAGTGCCGCACGCGCGTGCCGAACCCACCCGCGAGAATCACGACGGGCGGCGGACGGGGCGAAGCGAACGGCTCAGCGAAGCTCATTCAGGAGAAACCAAAGATGAACACAGATAGGCCCAGATCCCAGTCCCGAAAGAAATATGAATGGCCGGCGCTTGCGCCGCACCATCGAGTGCTCGGGAGAATAAGCACACCGGCAAGCGGCGGCCCTACTCATGAACGGCATGAGTGCAGCTCAGACATTACTGAAACGTGAATTACGGAGAATGGTGTAGCCCTTGATGAGCTCCTTGATGCCGCGATCGAGCGACCACTCCGGCTTCCAGCCGGTCGCGAGAAGGCGTTGGTTCGAGACGATATAGTCGCGCTTGTCGGGATCTTCGCCGATCGCCGACTCCAGATAAGTGAAGCCGGGCACGTGCTTCGCGATCACCGCGCACAGTTCGAGCTTCGAGAGGTTCGCGTCTTCGAGCCCGACGTTGTAGGGCTTACCCTTCACCCGGTCGAAATTCTCGAGCGCAAAACCGAACACGTGCGCCACGTCCCGGATGTGAATGAAATTTCTTTTGAAGTGTCCTTCAAAAATCACGACCGCGCGGTCCGTCACGGCGCGGTGCACAAAATCGTTCACCAGCAAATCGACGCGCATCCTCGGCGACATCCCGAACACCGTTGCCAACCGGAAGGTGAGGCCATTCTCGCGCGCGAGCACCGCCTGCTCGGCGGCGACCTTCGTCGTCCCGTAGAGCGAGAGCGGGCGCATCGGTGTGTCCTCGGTGCAAAATTTCCCTTCCTCGCCGATGCCGTAGCCGCTGTTCGTGACTGGCATCAGGATCCGCTGCGCCGGCGAGGCGAGCCGGCAGAGCAGCTCGATGGCGTCCTGGTTCGTCGTGCGCGCGGCGATCTGGTCGGCCTTGCACATCGGCGCGCCGACGATGGCCGCGAGGGGAATGATCGCGTCGGCGTGGGCGACGAGCGGTCTGACGATAGCTTCGTCGCGGCAATCGCCGCGCACGACGCGGAAGTTTTCCTGCTGACAGCAGTCGAGCAACGTCGCCTGCCCAAAGAGAAAATTATCCAGCACGGTAATTTCATGGCCGCCCGCGAGGAGATGGGGAACAAGCACGGAACCGATATAGCCAGCTCCGCCAGTAATCAGGATCTTCATGTGTGATGGGAAACGCGGCAGCAGAATGCCTTCAGCTTTCCGCTCACTATCGGCGCAAACCGACCGCAATTCACGCTAAATGACGCGGCCGGGCTAAGAGCCTATCCGGATATCGGGTTTGCGGCGGCGACCGGGCGGCGCTGATTGAATCTCGCGCCTCAGGCTAACTCAGGCTGGTCAATGGTCCGGGGAGCGCACGCGAGACGCCTGCGCTCCCCGGACCGGCAAACAATCGGGTTGTTGCCCGAGCCTCAACCGCTCGCGCTCCAACGCTCGCCGCGCAACAAGCATGCGGAACGATGCATTTTTTACGGTTACTTCGGATAGGCTCTAAATCTCACTGGACTTAATCCGATAAGTTAGGCGATGCCCACCGCTCTCCTTTCGTCCCGGACCAAGCGCGCCGCGACACGCTCCAGCCGCGGATCCGGCTCCCACTCAGCACCCGCGCTGGCCCCGTCGCCCGCGTTCTCACCCGCCGCTTTTGCACCGCGGGATACCATGGTTATCTCGCGTGCTCCCATCCGCGTCAGCTTTCTCGGTGGTGGCACGGATTTTCCCGCCCACTTTCGCGCGCACGGCGGCGCTGTCCTCGCCACCGCGATCAACCGCTACGCCTACGTCACGGTGCAGCCGTTTCTCGAGGAATATTTCGATCATAAAATCCGCCTCGCCTACCGCCGGAGCGAAGCCGTCAACACCACCGCGGAAATCCAGCATCCGGCGATCCGCGCCGCGCTGGATAAACTCGGTCTCTCCTCTGGCCTCGAGATGCACGTCATGGCCGACATGCCCGCGCGCACCGGCCTCGGGTCTTCGTCGAGCTTCGTCGTCGCAATGCTGCAAGCGTTGCACGCACACTGCGGACGTTACCGTTCCGCTCGCGACCTCGCCGACGAAGCGATCGACATCGAGCGCAACATTCTCAACGAAGCCGGCGGTTGGCAGGACCAGATTATTTCGGCACATGGCGGATTTAGTCTCATCACCTTCAACCGCGACGGCAGCTACCACGCCGCTCAGGTGCCGCTAACGAGCGAGCGCACACAAGCTCTCGAGGAGCACATGCTGCTCGTCTACACGGAAATTCAACGCGATAGCTCCATCGC
>CAYVDZ010000839.1:0-2811 GCA_964450575.1 uncultured Opitutus sp. | reverse complement strand
TGCACATCGTTTCCCAAGTTGAAGGCCAGATTGCACCGGGCCGCACCGCCTACGACCTGATGCGGGCAACCTTCCCGGCGGGAACCGTTTCGGGGGCACCGAAAATTCGCGCCATGCAGATCATCGCGCAGTATGAACCGTCGCAACGCGGCTTCTATGCCGGGGCGCTCGGATATGTGGGCTACGATGGAAATATGGATACTTGTATAATGTTGCGAACCGCTCTGCTCAAAGACGGTCAAATCCACATTCAAGCCGGAGCCGGAATCGTCGCCGATTCCGTGCCCACCTCGGAGTACCAGGAAACCGTCAGCAAGGCGTCGGCGTTGTTCAAGGCAGTGGCGATGGCGGAGCAGTTTTAGAATTCCGCATGCCGTTTCCACAGGCCGGGTGCGACGGAACCATTGGGGGCGATACCAGTCACCAATTGACCGTCGCTGTTAGGTCCTTGCCAGAGTGCACGTTGATAGCTGCCAGAGTGTGCCTTGCTGACAGTGTCGGGACGGACGGATGTGCCATTTTCGCGCAGAGATTACGCGATAATGCGCATCTTTCCCCCGTGGCCACTCGTATTCTCATTGGAACGATTTCCGCTCCCTTCGGGGAACAACCTGACGCCTGCTCCCTCTAAATTAAAAAATCAACGAGGTTTCCCATTATGCCCGCTAAAGCAAAGTCGCGCTCGAGCTCTCTAGCCAACGATCCCGTCGCCTCCGAGGCTACGACGGCCACGCTTTCAGCGGCGCCGATGGACGCACCGCCGTCCTTCCTCGAAAAGGCTGAACCCGCCCCTACGGAGCAGATTGCTCACGGCGAGCGGAGTAACCTGCAGCTGTATCTCCAGGAAATTGGAAAGACCGCCCTGCTGACTGTCGAAGAAGAAGTGACATTGGCGCGGCGTATCCGTCGTGGCGACAAAGCCGCCCGCGATCACATGATCCAAGCCAACCTTCGCCTCGTGGTGAAGATTGCGATGGATTATAAAGACTTCGGTCTGCCCCTGCTCGACCTCATCAGTGAGGGCAACATTGGCCTGATCAAGGCCGTGGAGCGTTTTGACCCGCGCAAGGGAGGCAAGCTGTCCACGTACGCCGCCTGGTGGATTAAGCAGTCGATCAAACGTGCCTTGGCCAATCAAAGTAAAACGATCCGCCTGCCCGTCCACTTGGTCGATAAGATCTCCAAGATGCGCCGCACCGCGATGCAGCTGACCGAAACCCTCGGTCGCGAGCCGAGCGATGAAGAGTTGGCGGCCGAACTCCAGATCCCGACGTCCAAGGTCGCCCATCTGAAGTCCGTCAGCGTCCGCCCGGCTTCCCTCGACGCGCCCATTGGTGAGGAGGGCGACTCCGCGACCTTCGGCGAAATCGTCGGCGATGATAACGCGGTTAGCCCCTATGAAGGTCTACGCGAAAAGAACTTGAGCAGCGATCTTTCCGAGATGGTCAACTCACTCGACAAGCGTGAAGCGGAGATCATCAAGCTCCGCTTCGGGCTCGAAGGTCGCGACGAGCTGACGCTCGAAGAAGTCGGAAAGCGATTCAACGTTACGCGCGAACGCATCCGCCAGCTCGAATACCTCGCACTTACCAAGATGCGCAAAGCAATGGCGAAAAACGAAGCGGTGCGCTCGATGGACGAAATCGAGCAGGAGAAGCGAGCCCGTGATCGGATGGCCGTGATCCGCGAATTTGTCGAAAGCAAAGCGCAAAAGCCCGGCAAAATCGGCCGGAATTAAAGCGGTCGATTCGCGGCGGCGAAATTCGCTCGACCCTTCAAGACATCCACTCAGGCCGACCTTTCGAGGTCGGCCTTTTTCTAATGGGAGTCCGGGCAATCTCATACGGAGAGACCAGAAGGTCGGTGCCACCGCGGGAAATTTAGTACTTGAGTTGAAGGCCCGATGATTACTTGCGAATTAACCCGATGCCCGTGCAGCCCGTCGCCACTAAAAAGTGAAAGAATGGGGCGCGCTCTTTCTGATGGTCATGCCGATCAAGCGCACGCGCTCTTCTCGATCGTTCAAGGGGTGATGGCTCGGACTTTGCTCTGAAACCGGTCGGGGGGCAGGAACTCGTGTGTCGAGCGCGGCATGGGTACTAATCGGGTGGAATAGCGGAGGCCAAGCGAAACCTTGGTGTCAGGGATAGGACCAGACAACGGGAAGGCGAAAATCGCCCGATTCCTCGCAGTTCGGAACCATTAATGCGCACCCGGTTTATGGCCGCCCCGTCTGCTCTGAAATGGCCGCGACCGAGCGGAGAGCAACACCCACGGCGCGAACGCGACCGGAAAAGCCGCAGCCAACTGAGATGCGACAAGGCGATGTCAGGTCGGCACGGAAAGAGCCTGTCCGTTGGAATCAGCCCTTGATGCCGCTGGCCAGCGCGGGCCGGCGAGGCTCCACCCCTTTATCGGGTTCTCGCCGAAACGCCTCATCGGCTTTTTTGCACAACCGGACCGCACGAAGCCGTCACCCCGCGTACTCTCCGTCCCCGGTGCCAGTGCATGGAAAATAGACTGTCCCTTTTGCATGGGAAATAAGCCTGTCCCTTGAAACTAACCCAAGGTCGCCCATCTGAAGTCCGTCAGCGTCCGCCCGGCTTCCCTCGACGCGCCCATTGGTGAGGAGTGCGGTGGAAATAGCCTGTCCCTTTGGGAGTGGAAATAGCCTGTCCCCTTTTGCACCACGGTGCCAGTGCATGGAAGGGAGTGGAAATAGCCTGTCCCCTTTTGCACCACGGTGCCAGTGCATGGAAAATAGCCTGTCCCTTTTGCATGGGAAATAAGCCTGTCCCTTGAAACTAACCC
>CAYVDZ010000838.1:0-2813 GCA_964450575.1 uncultured Opitutus sp. | reverse complement strand
AAATTGACCGCGCAAGATTTTCCCGGCGTCCGCGTGATCAGCCTCGTCGGCGCGTTTCAGATCCACCACGTTTTCGGATCCTCGGCGCCGTTTTGCGATTCGTCGCGCCGCGGCGTTCTTCTCGTTCTTACCCGCATGAAACTCCTACCCATCATCCTGGCTTGGGCGTGCTCGGCCGTGGCGGCACTCGCCGCCGCCGTGACGTCACCGAACGAACATTTCGGCTTCGCCATCGGAGACGACTATCACCTCGCCACATATACGCAGACGGAAGCGTATTTCAAAAAGGTGGCGGAGCAGAGTGATCGCGCCCGCTTGGTCGACATGGGGCGGACGGAGGAAGGGCGGACGCAATGGATGCTGGTGTTCTCCGCGCCGGAAAACCTCGCGAAACTTGACCATTATAAAAGCATCGCCCAGCAACTCGCCCGCGCGGAGGGCCTGACGGATGCGCAGGCGAAAGCGCTCGCGGCGGAGGGAAAGGCCGTGATCTGGATCGACGGTGGACTGCACGCGAGCGAAACGGTGGGCACCCACCAGTTGATCGAAACGGTTTGGCAACTTGCGAGCGCGACGGATGCCGAGATGGAACGAATCCTGAAGGACGTGATCATCCTCTGCGTCCACGCGAATCCGGACGGTCAGGAACTCGTGAGCAACTGGTATATGCGCGAACCCGATCCGAGGAAGCGCATCCTGACGACCACTCCGCGGCTGTACCAGAAATACATCGGGCACGACAACAACCGGGACTTTTTCATGTCGGCCATGAAGGAATCGACGAACATGAACCGGCAGCTCTATCTGGAGTGGTTTCCCCAGGTCGTCTACAACCACCATCAATCGGGGCCGGCCGGCACGGTGATGTTCGTGCCACCCTTTCGTGATCCCTTCAATCATGTCTACGACCCGCTGGTCATCGTCGGGGTGGAGACCTTCGGGAACGCCATTCAAAGTCGTTTTCTCCAGGAAGGAAAACCCGGAGCAACGTCCCGCAGCGGCGCCAACTACTCGACCTGGTGGAACGGTGGTCTCCGCACCACCGCCTATTTTCACAATATGATCGGATTGCTCACCGAAGTGATCGGTAACCCGACCCCGATGCAGATACCGTTCATCGCACGCCGCCAGCTGGCCTCGAATGATCTGGTGGCACCGATCGCGCCGCAAGCCTGGCATTTTCGACAATCGATCGACTATTCCCTCTCCGCCAACCGGGCCATTCTCGACCAGGCTTCCCGGTATCGCGAAGTCCTCCTGTATAATATCTATCTCATGGCACGAAATGCGATCGATCGCGGTAGCCGGGACCATTGGACGACCCGTCCCGGTCGGCTCGACGAAATTGTAAAGCTCGCGGCCGCGGAGCGAGCCGGCACGGTCTCCCCACCTTCCGAGGAAACGGGAGAGTCGACTTCCACCTCTCCGGAGCGACTGGCGGCCAAATATTGGGAGTTGTTGCGCAAACCGGAGTGGCGCGATCCCCGCGGCTATATCATTCCCGCGGACCAACCCGACTTTCCCACGGCGGTAAAATTCATCAACGCCCTGGTGAAGGGCGGAGTCGCGATTCATCGGGCCACGCACGATTTCGAAACAGCGGGGCGCCGTTATCCGGCGGGCTCCTATATCGTCAAGACCGCGCAGGCTTTTCGCCCGCACGTCCTTGATCTGTTCGAGCCGCAGGACCATCCCAATGATTTTCGGGTCGAGGGCGGACCGCCCACGAAACCGTACGACGTCGCGGGTTGGACCCTGGCCTTTCAGATGGGCGTTAAATTTGACCGCATGCTCGAAGGCTTCGAAGGTCCGTTCGAGCGTTTGCCTTACGGCCAGCTGCAATCTCCACCGACCCGCCAGATCGAAGGAGCGGGAAAAGTCGCGGGTTTTCTGGTGGACCATCGGGTGAATGATAGCGCGGTCCTGGTGAACCGCTTGCTGAAGGCCGGCGTGGACGTGTTCCGCCTCCAGCGCACTCCGGCGGCCTCACAAAGGGAGTTACCCGCCTACTACGTTCCCGACCGGGGCTCCGCCCGCGTCCTCGTTACCGAGGCGGCCTCCCTGCTCGGCCTGGCGGTGCAAACGGTGGCGACTCCGCCTCCCGCGAGCACGCTCACTACCTTGCGACCGGTCCGCATTGCGCTCTGGGATCGGTTTGGCGGATCGATGCCATCCGGTTGGACGCGCTGGTTGCTGGAGCAATTCGAGTTTCCCTTTGAAGTGATCTATTCGGATCGAATCGATGCGGGGAAACTACGCGAAGACTATGATGCGATTATTTTCGTCTCCGCGGCGATTCCCGCCCACGGCGTCCGCCCCCCGCCGATGGCGCGGCCCCGCCATCTCCCGGCGGAATACGAAACCTGGATCGGCCGGATCACACCCGACAAATCAGTGCCCCCTTTGAAGCAATTTCTGACTGCCGGTGGATCGGTGATCACCATCGGTTCCTCGACCAATCTTGCCTACCATTTGGCCCTACCCCTGCAGAGTGCGCTCACCGAGCGCACCGCCGACGGGAGGCTTCGCAGTCTTCCCGACGAAAAGTTCTACGTGCCCGGCAGTATCCTGGAAGCCAAACTCGATCTGACGCACCCCCTGGCGTGGGGCATGTCCGAGCGGGCTGATTTTTACTTCGACCGCAGCGCGGCCTTTCGGCTGCCAACAGACGCCGCCGCGAGGGGAATCAAGCCGGTGGCGTGGTTTGACTCGGATCAGCCACTGCGCAGCGGCTGGGCGTGGGGCCAGGGCCATCTGAAGGATGCGGTGACGATCGCGACCGCAGAGGTGGGAGCCGGCACGTTGTATTTACT
>CAYVDZ010000837.1:0-2815 GCA_964450575.1 uncultured Opitutus sp. | reverse complement strand
ATTAAAAACTGTGGATGACGTGCAAAACTTCATCGCGAGCAAAATTTCGACGTCCGGGAAGGCACCAGCAGGGGCGCAGACATAAACCGTGAAACGAGCCGGATTGCGTGCGACATGAGCTGCCAAGCAGATCCATCCGGGTTCCTGGAACCCAGTGCGTTTGGCGGCGAATCGCGGTTTTATGTGGGGTTTAATTCACGCTAGTTGCAATAAATTGGGGAATATTCCCCGTACTGAGGGGCTGCTTTTTTCGCACAAAGTTGCATAAACCAGCTATTGAATGTCACATAGATTGATTTATTCCCTTGGCACACGTTATGCGAAACGAAACCTTGCCATGCAGACCCCATTCCCTGACTCCACAACCCCCGCAACCTTCTTTAGCCGTGAACGGCGCCGGCAGCGAATGCGGAAATTTGTCGAAGCGTTTGAGCGCCGCTCCTGGCGCTGTTCGCCGGAAATTCCCTTCCTCTTTCCCTTCGCCAAAAACGAGGTGAAGGAAGAGGGCTGTTCCGGAGTGCAGCTCCGACCTTAAGCTGCCGTAATCGCCGAGTACGAGGTGGCGCCGGATCACTCGCGCGCCCCCTTTCCATTCCTGTTCACGGATTACCGCCCGTGACAACGTTCACGACCTGGCCTTTCGCAATTGCCGTCGCGCGCGTATAGTTCGCGCGGAATCGATCGCCCAATTCCCGCGCGAGCCGGACCTCCTCCACCTTGTTCCGGGATCCCAAGCGACGGCGGATTTCGGTCGTGGTGTGAGCGTAATCGACGGCCGACAAGTCATGCAGCACGGCCAAGGCTTGGGATTTCGCCGGTTCCGGTGCCGCAATGATTGCGCGCCACGCTTGCTTCAGTTCGCCGTGGGTATCCTGACACATGATACGCACGATAAAAGCCATTTCCCGGAAGTAGCGCCCGGTCCACGCTTCGCGGTAGATCAGCGGATCGCGTTGTTCAAACGGTGAATCGTTCGGATCGCTGCGATACGCCTTCCATTCGTCATGGGCGTAAAAATCGCGCCGTACGGGTAACCGGCGCAGCGGGAACCGTTGGGGCCCTCCAGGAGTGCCGGGCTCGAAATTCCAGAGTTTCTGGCCATCCATCGTCAGGACAAACTCCATGAACGCCACCGCCACCGCGCGGTTCGGCGCCCCGCGGAGCAGCCCCATCGGGTCCACCGACGAGACGGAGCCTCCGGCCGGCGTCACGTACGCCACGCGTTCCGACTCACCGCGCCGACGCACGGCCTCGTGCTGCTGGCGCCCATAGAAATCAATGCAAAGGCCCGCCGCGCAATTTCCCGCGGCTACATCGATCGGTGGCTTTTGCGAGGTGTCGGTGAAGTAGCGCGCATTCGCCCCGATGAGTTGCAGGAGGCGCAAGCCTTCCAGCCAACCTTCGTTGACCGCCCTCGTTTCCAAGTCAACGCCGCTCAGCTCAGGCGCGGTCCGCTCAAGCGCATGCAAATGCTGCTGCATCTTTTGCTGAATGATGTTTTCGAAGGCCTTTGCCACCGATCCGCTCTTCGTCGGATCAGCGAGACCAACTTCACCGATGAGGCGCGGATCAGCCAGATCGGCCCACTGCGATGGCGCCTGCTCAATTCCCAAGCGTTGATAGGAGTCACGATTATACAAGATGCCATACGAACTCAGGACCGTGCCGATCCAGAGGCCATCCGGGTGCCGGTAGTCTTCGCCGCCAAAGCGACGCGGAATCACTGCATCCGAAAACCACTCCGGGTGTGCTTGCACGATTCCAGAGTCAACGAGCCGTCCTGCTTGCGCCTGCCGGTCCAGGTCATAGGTGCCGCCACCGAAAAACAAATCGATCCCACAACCCACGTCCGACGCGAGAAACGCCGCGCGGGCCTCCTTCACCAACCCGGGAGCATCCGCGGCCAGACGCGCCGATTGGAATCCTGTCTGCACCGCTGTGCTCCACGGTTTGCGCAAAGTCCGCGTCCAGTAATTCTCAAAAGCCGCCGTGTACTCGCCTTCCAGAAAACGCGCAATATCGCTGGTGCCGCCCACTATTCGCCAATCGATCGCAACGGTGCGACCCGTGCGCTCCTGATACCACGCCGCGAAGCCGCGGCCAAATTCGTAACGAATCGCCTCATTGTGCGGTGTGATGATGACCAGCGTGTCGTCCGCCCGTGCGGTCGCCACGCGTTTCGGCCGAAGCGCAAACGGCAGCGCGACGATCGCTACGAGAGTCAGAACAATGACGAAGCGTTTCATCGAAGAGCCGGGGCGGGACAAAATTCGTGCACAGGCGAACGCGCTGCAAACCGTCGCGTCGATTTAATCGACGAGGGCGACGACGTCGTCCGGCGCCGCGCTCGCAAACACTTCTCCGCGGCTCGATTGATCAAGGAAACGCGGATTCAACTCGATGATCTTCAGATTCAGCGATCCCGCAACGAGCGCATACTGCGCCATCTCGCCGAGAAAAATGGCCTCCCCGATCCGTCCGCGTACGGAGTTCACGGCTGCCGGTTCGCGACTCAGGACCCAGCATTCCGGCCGGACGGAAAGCGTGACCTTGGCCCCGGCCGCAGGCTTGGCGGAAGAGTCTCCGAGCACGCCTTTGAACTGCCCGACCGCGGTATCGACGACGACGTCCTGGCCGGTGACCCTCACGAACGTTCCGGGGATAAAATCGGTTTCGCCGATGAAGTCCGCCACGGTTCGGGACGTCGGGCGACGATAGACCTCGCGCGGGCCGCCGACTTGCAGAATGCGTCCGCGATCCATTATCGCCATGCGATCTGAAATCGACAGCGCCTCCTTCTGGTCATGCGTGCCGT
>CAYVDZ010000836.1:0-2827 GCA_964450575.1 uncultured Opitutus sp. | reverse complement strand
GGGTGGTATCCACGGGGGCTGCCAGATCGCCTGGACGAAATCCGGGGTGCGCGTCCCTCCCATCTCGGGACCTGCTGAGTTGTTCGACCGGCTGTTTGTCAGTGACTCCCCGGAGCGCCAGGATCGTCGCAATCAGGAGAACCGTTTGCAGGCGTCCATTCTCGATACCGTGCTGGGGGACGCGAACCGTCTCTCCAAGCGCGTCAATCGCGAAGACAAGTCCAAGCTGGACGAATACTTCACCTCCATTCGCGACGTCGAGAAGCGGCTCGAACTCCGCCAGCGTTGGTCCAGCCTCCCCAAGCCGAAGCCTCCGTTCGATAAACCAGCCAACAAGAACAAGGTCGAAGATTTACCGATGCTCTATGAGTTGATCGCGCTGGCACTGCAGACCGATTCGACCCGCATCGCCACGCTGGAAATCGGGGGCGATTTCCTGCCGCAGAACCTCGGCATCGAGAAGTCCTACCACGGCCTGTCGCACCACGGCAACGACGAGGCGGCGATCAAGCACCTCATCGCGCTCGAAACCTACCAGATCGAGCACTTCGGAAAATTCCTCACCCGCCTCTCCAGGATGGAAGACGGTGAGCGGACCCTGCTCGACTCCACGTCGGTGCTATTCGGCAGCGGTATTGGCGATGCAAATACGCACAAGAATTCCGACCTCCCGATCATTCTCGCCGGTGGCGGCGACCGTCATGGCGAGTTCAAGAAGGTTCCATCCTCAGGTCCGAACAAAGTCCCCCTTTGTAATCTCTTTGTCGATATCGCCCAGCGCATGGGCGTCGAGGCCGACTCGTTCGGCACCAGCACCGGCCGGTCCGTATAACGTGGGTTCCGGACTGTCATCGCGACCCCGGCAAGGCCGGGTGTGGAACACACTCTGTTTGGCATTGCGAAGGAGGCGTGCCGACTGCGGCAATCTTCGGAGATCTCCAGATGGATCGCCACGTCGCTTCGCTCCTCGCGATGACAATCAGGAACGGTCATCGCTCCCTGGCACCGAACGGCGTGGCCCTGCTCACGCCATGACAAAACGCATCGCCATCCTTGGGCTCGCTCTGCTTGCGGGATTCGCGCGTGCCGCGGCATTGCCCGGACAGAAGGTATTTTTCCAGTTCGTGGACAATTACTGCCTGAAATGTCACGACGCTGCGACCGAGAAAGGCGATCGCGAATTTGAAACGTTCTCGTTTCCGCTCACCACCGAGGCGGGCCTGATCACCGCAAAAGATATCATCGATCAGATCACGCTGGGGGAAATGCCACCCCACAAGGAAGCAATGCAACCGACCGACGACGAGCGGCTCGCGGTCATTCGCTCCCTGCGGGAGGGCATCGCGTCCGCGCGCGGCAAGATCGAGAGCACCAAGGCGCGCACGGTGATGCGCCGTCTTTCGAACCGGGAATACGAGAACACGCTCGCGACGCTCTTCGGTCGGCGGGTCGACACGCTCGGTCTCACCGCGGATTTCCCGAAAGAGAAAGCGAGTGAACCCATCGACACCATTGGTACGTCGCTCGTCACCTCCGGCTTCCTGCTGGATCAATATTTTCAATCCGCCAATCGTCTCGTCGAGACCCGTCTCGGCCGGCCGGAAATGCCACCACAGTCCTGGCACTTCACCGGCAACTTCGTCCAATACGAGGAGCTATCGGGTCCGCACAAGGCAGTCTTTAACTACAAGTATCTTTGCCTATATGAACAGCCGAACACCGATACGCGGCAGGGCGGCTATGGACATATCGAGGACTTCCTCAAAGGCGTGCCGGTTTCCGGACTCTATGATATCGAGGTCCTGGCGCAGGCGATGCACCGCAACACGCATTACGACCCCGCGATCTTCGGTATCGATTTCTCCGAGCCATTCCTGCTCGGAGTCGTGCCTGGCGATGCCACGAAGAATCACATCCATTATCCCCAGGCAATCGAGCCGTTGCTCGCGCAGGCGACGGTGCCGGATGAGCAACCGGAGTGGATCAAGTTCCGCGTCTGGCTCGAAGCGGGACAAACACCACGCTTCATTTTCCCCAACGGACCCTACGAGTCGCGGGCTTCCATCAGCCAGATTAACAAGCGTTACGCGGACGACTTCCAGGGCAGATTCGCCAAAGAAGGCATCAGGCGCACGCACCTCTTTGGGGAAGGAAAAGCCCCCCATATCCGCAGTGGCGAGATCAAGATTGCAGGTCCCGTCACTGAGCCAGGTGGAAGCTTGGAAGAGCTCGCGGTGTTTGGTGAGCGGGGGTTTCAGGCGAAGCAGGCGCTCGATCAGCTCTATGCTTTTGGCGCCCGGGCGTATCGACGCCCGCTGACGCGGGCTGATCGCACCACCATTCGGAAAACCTATGACCTGCGGATCAGCGAAAAAGCGACGCCGCGTCAGGCTGCGCTGGATACGCTGAAGATGATGCTTTGCTCGCCTTCCTTTCTCTATTTCAGCGAGATTACAGACGAAAAAGAAACCAAACTCGGCCCCTACGATCTCGCCTCGCGTCTCTCCTACGCGCTCCGGGGCGCACCGCCCGACCAGGAACTGCTCGCCGTCGCTGCTTCCGGGAAACTGACTGCGCCCAAGGAACTCAGGAACCAAAGCGAGCGGCTCATCGCTGACGACCGCGTTGCAGGATTTGTGAACGGCTTTCTCGACAGCTGGCTGAATCTACGCGATCTCGGCGGCATGCCCCCGCCGCGTGAATCAACGCGGGTGTATTACGCCGAGAATTTGCCCGAGGCGATGAAGACGGAGGTTCGCCTATTCTTCCGTCATCTGCTCCGGGAAAATGGATCGGCGCAGCGGTTTCTTGATGCCGATTACACTTT
>CAYVDZ010000835.1:0-2840 GCA_964450575.1 uncultured Opitutus sp. | reverse complement strand
CTCCGGAATAGGTGAGCGCGTGCAGATCGAGCGTGGCCGGTTTGGCGGCGGTGGCGGCGCGGGCCGCAAAGCCGAATGAGCCAACCACGAGGGCACACGTAGTGCGAAAGAAAGGGGAGCGGAGCATGGCGGGCAAAAGTTAGAGGAAGTAAGGAGCGCGGCGGGGACGGTCGAGCAGTCGCGAAGCGATGGGATCGCCGATGATCTCTTCCTTTTTGGGGTCCCAGCGAATGGCGCGGCCGAGTTGTGCTGCGATGCCATTGAGATGGCAGATACTGGCGCTGCGATGGCCGGCCTCGACATCGCTGATCGGGCGCTGCCGGGTGCGCACCGCGTTGAAGAAATCGCTGTGATGATTGTCGCTCGCGTAGAGGTGAATGTCCTCGCCGCGCAAGGGGCGGGTGGCGAGCTCGCCCGGGGTCGTCGCGAACTCATCGTTGCGCGACACCTCGACTTTACCCTTGGAGCCGCGGAACTCGATCATGGGTTTCAAACCGTCCTCGTTCCGCTCGACGCGCACGCCGTTGGCGTAGATGTGAGTCTGGTATTTGCAGCCTTCGAAACCGACCGGGATGAATTCAACCGGGCCGGAGTTGTCCATGCCGAGGGCCGTCTGGATGATGTCAAAATGATGAGCGCCCCAATCGCCGTTTTTGCGGCTGCCGTATTCGAGGAAGCAGCGCCAGCCGCCGCCGTAGTCGCCTTTGACCCGTTGCGGGTGATAGGGACGCCACGGAGTGGGCCCGAGCCAGCGATCGTAATCGAAATCGGAGGGAACCGGTTCGGCCGGGAAAGCGAGTGCGGGTGGAAACTTGCCCAACCGGGTTTGAATGAGTTGCAAGTCTCCGATCCAGCCGTTGCGCACGATCTCTGCGGCTTTGCGGAAGGACTTGTTGGAGCGCTGTTGTGTACCCGTTTGCAGGATACGCCCGTAACGCCGGGCGGTGTCGACCAGCACGCGACCTTCCCGCACGGTGAGCGTGAGGGGCTTTTCGCAATAGACGTCCTTGCCGGCGACCATGGCGGCCTTGGCCACGGCGGCGTGCCAGTGGTCCGGAGTGCAAACTAAGACGACATCCAAGTCAGGTCGCGAGACCATCTCCTCGTGAGTGCGGGCGATCTCGACCCCACGCGATGTGCCGCTGGCCTTGGCCTTGCCATAGGCGGCGTCGATGCGGTCGCGGGCCTTCTCGGCCTTGCTTCGCATCAAATCGCACACGACGAGGATGCGGGCATCGTCACGGCCGGTGATCGTCCCGATGTGGCTGGAAGCAATGAGACCCGTTCCGACCACGCCGACGGTGAGCTGATTGCTGGGGGCGTTTTTTCCAAAGAGTCGGGCGGGAAAAAAATTCGGTGCGAGGCCGTACGCGAGGATGCTGGTGAGGCCGTGCTTGAGCACCGAGCGTCGGGTCAGCGGCGCGAGCGACGAACGAGGGTGGGAGATGCGGGGCGAGGCAGGCATAAAAAAAATCGGAGAGCGGGGCGAAGAAAGTTATTCGGGGAAAAGGGGTGTGGAACGCGGTGAGCGAGCGATTGGAATCCAGCGGGGTAAGACAGGCGGGGCAGTAACCAATAAAGATCAGGTCATCATGACGGTGGAAATTGGATAAATCGCGAGCGGATAGGTGAGTTTCTCTGGAACGTTTCGAATTATTTCAGCGTTCCCGCTTCGGCGTCACCCGCAGCCTAGTTGCGCCCGGTCCCCGTACCGGTTGGACGCAGTGCGGCGGTGAGAAACTGTTCCACGAGTGCGAGGCGTTTCTCGTCGTAGAATTCCTTGCCGCCGTGCAGGCCCCCGTGGATCGGCACGAACTGTACGGAGAGGCCGGCCTTTTCATACGCGCCTTGCAGTTCGAGGGATTGGTTCACCGGCATTTGGGGATCCTGGTCGCCATGAATGAGCAGCAAGGGCGGATCCTTCGCATCGACGTGGGCGACGGGGCTCGCGAGCCGGGCCAGCGCGGGCTTTTCGTCGGGCTGGCCGCGAAAAAGGAGCTGCAGCGCCGGGATGCGGACGCCCAGGCCAAACGGGGTGGACTGCCGGAGGATACTCTCGAGGTTGGAGGCGCCGTAAAAACTCACGATCGCGTGGATATTGCTACTTTCCTGGCGGTTGGCGCCGACGTCACCTTCCAACTCCGGGTGGGCATTGGTCACGCCGACCAGCGCGGCCAGATGACCGCCGGCGGACGAGCCGGCGATGGCAAGGCGGCCCGCCGCGAAACCATATTCGCGTTGGTGCGCGCGGAGGAAGCGGATGGCGGCCTTGAGGTCGTGCACGTTGGCGGGAAACGGTGCGACCGGCGTGAGCCGATAATCGACACTCGCGATCGCCCACCCGCGGGCGACGAGAGGAGCGAGTGGCATGTCGTTTTTTGAACCATTGCGCCAACCACCGCCATGCACCCAGACGATGAGCGGTGCCGGCGCGTTGCCAGGCGCAGGCAGATGGAGGTCAAGTTTCAGGGCATGGTCACCGACGCGGGCGTATTCAATATCTCGATGCGAAGGCGTTGCGGCCGCGAGGGCATTCACGCCGAGGAGGGCGAGCAGCGAAAGGGAGATGGGGTGCACGGGGGAAAAGCGGAAAAGAAGAAACGGGAGAAAGAAGAAAGAAGAAACGGGAGGTCCGAAAAATTGGAAAATTGGGAACTCGGAGGCGGGATCTGGAGCCGCGGGTTGCGCTGTTATCGTTTCTGCTGGAAGGCCGTTGAGGGGACGGGGCCCGCCGTGATGTTCGGGCCGCTCCAGTTGAGTGCGAGGAGGGGCCGGCCAGAACCGACGTGGCGGTATGTGATCTTGATCGGGTGCAACCCTGCTTGCAGTGCGATCGAGGC
>CAYVDZ010000834.1:0-2847 GCA_964450575.1 uncultured Opitutus sp. | reverse complement strand
GGCTAACGTATCTCGCCCACCGCCACATCGATACCATTTGGTCTTCACAAGGCATCACCATGGAAAAGCAGGAGTGGAGCCATCGTGCCGACCATTCCGATCCCAGGCTCTCCGACTGTCCGCCCGGTGAAACCCGGACCGCGCGCGGGTGGTTGTGGTTCTACGAGGGCGATGATGTCGGCAGCGAGTTCCAACGGATGCGGAAAACTTATGTGGAGGCTCCCGTTCCAGCTGCGCCCAAAACCTTGGAACCTGTCCCGGACAAACTCGTCGTCCTCACTTCCGATGACGGTTCGGCTTCCCATTTCACCACCGTCCGGCCCTTGTTGAAGGAATTGGGTTTCGGTGCCACCTTTTTCATCACCGGGGGGTTTGGATTTCCCACGGACAAGATTTTCATGACATGGGAGCAGATTGCTGTGCTTCACCGCGAAGGATTCGAGATCGGCAACCACACCCGGAGCCATACCTCCATCACCGGGGAGACGCTCGCCGGGCTGCGTGAGGAAGTGCGGTTCATCAATGACCGGTGTGCGGCTCACGGCATTCCGCGGCCCGTCAGTTTTGCCTATCCCGGCAATGCCATTCACCCTGCCGCGCTGCCGATCCGCCAGGAACTCGGATTGCAATGGGCCCGGCGCGGTGCTCAACCGGAACGCCCCTATGGGAGCGGGGAGGGAATCGCTTACGAGCCGATGAAGGACCACCCGCTGCTCCTGCCCACCAGTGGGGACGCCCGGCCGGATTGGACCCTGATTGATTTGCGCAAGGCGGTGGAGGGGGCCCGCCACGGGCGTATCGCCGTGCTGCAATTCCACGGCGTGCCTGACAGGGAGCACCCTTGGGTAAGCCGCCCTCAGAGGGGTTTTACGGGTATATGCGATGGCTGAAAACCCAGGGCTATCGCGGCGTTTCTCTCCGTGATATCGCCCGCTCTATAGATCCTACGGACCGCCCCGCCGATGCTTGGGCCGTGGTCGAAAAGCGGCAGGCGGCAAGGAAAGCCACCCAAACCAAACCAACCAGCTCCAAGCCCGAGAAATCTGGTCTCCCGAATAAACCCATAAATCGCTCTGTTAATCTCTACCAATGAAGCCAACCAACCATCTTTTGCTGCCGGTGAGCCTGTTCGCCATCACCCTGTCTGCCTTTGCCCAAAGAGCGATGCCAACCGTGTCCGACGCCGAAGTGGCGCACCTGCGGCAAAGCATCTCCGCGCAAGCTACGGCCAAGCCCACCGCGCCCCGTCGCGTGCTCATCTACAATTTCACGCGCGGCACTTATCACGACGAAGCCATCGCGTGGGCCACTTGGGCGCTGGAGTTGATGGGGGAAAAGACCGCGGCGTTCACCACCACGGCGAGCATCGATGCAAGCGTCTTCACGCCCGAGAAACTGCGCGAGTTCGACGCCGTGGTGATGAACAACACGATGCTGAATGTCTTCGGCCCGCCGGAAACCGAGGAAGCGCGGATGCGGGCGCTGATTGATTTCGTGCGCGGTGGCAAAGGTGTCGTCGGCATCCACGCCGCGAACGTGTGGGAGAAGGACGCGGTCAACGCGACCGAGTCGGAGTTCCGTCAACTCATCGGCGGACGCTTTCGCAATCATCCGTGGGAGTTCGACGCGGCGCACCTTCGGGTGGAAGACCCGGCGCATCCGCTCAATGCCGCGTGGGCCGGAAAAGCCGCGCTGCCGCTGCCGTGGCGCGATGAGTTGTATCAATTCGACCCGCCGTATTCGCGCGAGAAAGTCCGCGTGCTCTTTGGCCTCGACCTCAGCGAGACGGCGGACAAAGGCCAGCGCCTGGACAAGGATTACCCGCTCGCGTGGATTCAATCCGTGGGCAAAGGGCGCAGCTTTTACACCGCGCTCGGCCACAATAAAAATGCCTTCCGCGAACCTGCGTTTCTCCGGCTGTTGCAAGACGGCGTGCAATTCGCGCTCGGCGATTTGCCCGCCAACACCACGCCCGTCCCGCAGCCGAAAACGGATTTGGAGAAAGGCTTCGTCTCCCTCTTCAACGGCAAAGACCTGACCGGCTGGCGCGGGGATGCAAAGTATTGGTCGGTGCAGGATGGCTGCATCACCGGCATCACGCCGCAGGGTGGAATATCGGAAAACAACTTCCTCATCTGGACGGGCGGCGAGCCGGCTGATTTTGAAATCAAGCTCTCCTACAAACTCGAAGGCGGAAACTCCGGCATCTATTTTCACAGCAAGGAACGCGCGCCCGGCAGCACCGCCGAAATGCTCGTCGGCCCGCAGGCGGACTTCTCCGCCGACCACGTCTGGACCGGCGTGGTCATGGAATATCTCCTGCGCGAAAAGCTCGCCGAGCGCGGCCGCAAAGTCATCTACACCGAGCAGGGCGAACGCAAAGACGCCGGCTCCGTGGGCGACCCGAAGGAGTTGCTGAAAGTCGTGCGCGACAATGATTGGAACGACTACCACGTTATCGTGCGCGGCAATTTGATTTTGCTCCGCATCAACGACGTGGTGATGAGCGAAGTCCGCGACCACGACCCGCGCCGCGCCCTCAGTGGCCTGCTCGCCCTGCAAGTCCACACCGGTCCGGTGATGAAAGTGCAGTTCAAAAACATCCGCCTGCGGCAGTTTCTAGGCACGCCGCAAAAGGAGTAAGACAGGAAAATTGAGGCAGAAAATGAAGACGCGAAGTTCAGCGACTATGGCAACCGTGCGCGGACGAAGCATCCGCTTGCTCCCGATCTTCTTGTCTTAAGGTTTCCTGTCCACAGCCCTCGGAGTCTTCCTGTTTGTTGCAGCGCACGCGCAGTCCGTGTCGTTGCCCACCGACCGCGCACGGGTCACGGTGGCCAGTATTCC
>CAYVDZ010000833.1:0-2848 GCA_964450575.1 uncultured Opitutus sp. | reverse complement strand
CAGCACGGTTAACAAAGATACCGGCAGCCAACGCACCGAAACCTACACGACGACTCCTGCGGGCACAGCGAAGTTGCGCCACGGCACCGCGTATCTCGATCAGGAGAAAATCAACATCTTACGCTGGCGCACCGATCCATCCGTGCCAACACCTGCACACTCACCTTTCATGAAGCGCGTTTCCCTCCCGAAACAAGGAAAGCGGTGAAAGCCCTCCGCATTGCCTCACGTAATTATCTTACCGGTTGCCTCACCACGGATCTTACCGAGAATGTGATTCAGCCGACAATCGCCAACAGAAGTGCAGTGGCCGCTTCCGAGGACACGTGCGAACAGCTTACCGGAGGAAGCGGCCACTGCACGCTGTGAGGTCGGTAAGAAACTTGGTGAGGCAACGACAGCCGATAGTAAGATTTCAGCTGAGGCAATGCGCCCTCCAGCGACAATTATCGCTCCCGGCTAGGGAAGTGCTTTTGTCGTTGCAGGGTGAAAGCGGTGTTTTCTTCAACCTCCGCTTGTTAGCGTGGATACCTGCAGCTATGGCACGCTCATGGTCATTACCAGCAAAGGTCGGGTCACCATTCCTCACGAAATCCGCGAGCGCTACGGACTGACTCCGGGGACCGCCGTAGAGTTTTTGTGGAGCGCGGCGGCATAGTCCTTCGTCCCCTAAAACCCACCCGCCGTGCCCTCGTCGATACTTGGCTCAAACACGCCAGTGGCGCCGCCCACGGCCGATTTACCACCGCCCGGCTCACGAAACTCACCCGCCGTTAACCGCTCCTCTCACTCCATCACCGGCTGTTCGCCCACCTCTCGACCGCGTAACCCGCCCGCCTCCTCCTCGGCTTCGTCGTGCTCTTCGTCCCGCTCGAGACGCTGTTCCCGATTGCGCGTCGGCAGTTTTGGCAACGCCCCGGCATCGGGGCCGACGTCACTGTCACCCACTTCTTCGTCACCGGCGGCATCCGCAAGCTCCTCACGCTCTTCGTCGCCTTCGCTCTCATCCATGCGATCGGCTTCCTCGTTTATCCGTCGCTCCAGCAAACCCTGCTCGCGCTCCCGCGTTGGTCGCAGTTTCTCATCGCGATTTTCATCTACGAACTCGGCACCTACTGGGGCCACCGTTGGGTGTCACACCTGCCGTTTCTCTGGCGCTTCCACGCCGTCCACCACTCCAGCGAACACCTCGACTGGAGCAGGCCGAAGACCTCAGGCCTTCCCATTTACCTCCGCGATGGAGTGAGTGCGAAAGGTAAATGGTAAAGCCTGAGGTTTTCACGGCCCCCGCAGGCGCACATGCTTTCCTGGCGAAAAGACGGGCTGCAAAGTCTTCTACGCGATTGCCGACCCCTCGATCTCCAAGCTGTGCGAGTTGGTATGCGGCAGCCTGGAAAAGCAGTTCGCGAAACAAGCCGGCTCGTTCACGCGCGCCGGCGGCGGCTAATCCCGGGAGCATAGGCCTCGCTCCCCGCGGCCGACATCAGCCTGGTCACTTTTTGGAAGGCGCAGCCGGGCCGGTTCCCTGCGGATTCCGGGTGCGGGGTCGTTCGATTTTTGTCGCGCTGTTTTGCAGACTGGCGGAATCAAATGCCAGCGCTGGGGCGGGCGGGAGTTGCTTTAGCCGCAGGTCCTTGATCTGCACGGTGTGCGGGTTGCCCCAGTGCAGCTGCAGAGCGAGCAGGCCTTCCAGCGCCCGTCCCTTCTCGTGATGATCAATCAGCTCCGATGTCACCTTCCCATTGACCTGGTGCACCATCCGATTGCCGCGGGCGATAATCGTGTACTCGTTCCAGTTTGAAACATCGGCCTGAACCGGTGCGTGCTCGGATCGGAGCCAGAGCGCACCGTCGGGATCAAGCAGCACATTCCGGCCGTTGAGCCCGAAAATGCCACGGCCTTTTTCTTCATACGTCATGCCCAGATGCTCGGACGCCGGATGGATATCGCACTGATAGCCCATAATACCCCAAGGTCCGCCGCCCGGCGAGGGGCGACTCCGGTACTGAATACCCGAATTATTATCGCCGAGCACGCGAATGGTGGCACGTAGCTCAAAGTCGCGCACCTGGCCGCCCCGCCAGATCAGAAACGTATTCTGCTTGAAGCTATCCGGACCGCTGCAGGTGCCGGTCACCACTCCGTTCTCCACTTTCCAGAGCTTGGGATCGCCCTCCCAGCCGCTCAGATCCTTCCCGTTAAAAAGCGGAATAAATCCATCCTGCGCCCGACCGGGTGCTACGAAACTCAGGAGAGTAATGACGACAAGAGCTGACTTCATGAGAAGGAGATTAACTACGAATGGGTGCCGCCGAAAGGATTATCACAACGAAAGTTTGCGCTGGTAGGCCCGCACGGAATTGAGATGAAGGTAATGGCAAACCGCTCCGGTGGCATCCGGCTCCACGGGCAGTCCTTTATAGCGGCCTTGAAATACATGGCCGTGCTCGTTGCGCACGCGGTTGAATCGATTGGAGAACGTCGCCTGCAGCCATCGCATTCCCTCCACCAGATTCGCCCGCGGAGTCGTGAGACAGAGATGGTAATGATTGGGCATCACGCACCACGCGTGGACGATCCAGGCCGCTTTTTCTGCCGTCTCCCCGAGGCACTTTAGGAAAGCCACTTTGGTGCTGTCGCGACCCAATACATCCGCTCGATCGTTGCCGCGGCTGATAACGTGATAGACCGCGCCTTCATCTTCCAGCCGGCGTTTCCGTGCCATGCTCCATGCGTGACAAATTTATGGCGGCCACAAAGTGCAAAGTGCAAAGTTTGACCCCGTAGATCGGTCCCGAGACGATCACCATGCAGCGACCGCTCTTGGTGCGCAGCAGACACCGATCGT
>CAYVDZ010000832.1:0-2849 GCA_964450575.1 uncultured Opitutus sp. | reverse complement strand
TCCCATCCTGCTCGATGCGCCCCTGGGTCAGGTTCTGTCTGGACCTCCCGGAATTCCGGGCAATCCGGGATTCCGGGCAATCCGGGAAATTCGAGAAAGGCGTTGACAGGCCGGAGAGCGACGAAGACCTTCCGCTCCCGTTTGTTGCAGGGTGGAGCAGCCTGGTAGCTCGTCAGGCTCATAACCTGAAGGTCGCTGGTTCAAATCCAGCCCCTGCACCCAATTTAGGCACAGTTAAGCACTGTAAAGCCCGCTCTGGAATACACTTCCAAGGCGGGCTTTTTTTGGGTGCTTTTTTAGGCACAGGAAGGTTCTGTAGCGCACCGACCCAAAACTGGACACTAACTGGACACCAAAAACGACGCGTCGGACTCGCAGCAATTTTTTCCGAGTGCGCGGTGCCGGAGCCACTGCCCGGTTGCAGTCAGTTCCTCTCGGACAGCGTCTTCCGTTCGCTCGGCAAGAGAGGGGGTAACTCGCCGCGGTAAATCCGCGCGTAGGCCGCTTCGAGCGATGCAGTATCGATGAGGCATTCAGTGCCGGGTCCACCCTCCCGCACGATCTTTACCCAAGGATCATCGGGCTGGTGCCGTGCACACCACAACAACCGCTGCACGGTCTTGACCGAACCCAACGCGACTCCTGCTTGCTTTTTATTTATCGCCAAGGGACGGATTCCGTTAACCACAATCGCTCCGGGTGGCGGCAGGATTGAGCAGGGGTTTCCGGGACTCATGGCGATCAATGTGGCGAATTTACACCGCGATGCGGGACGCCGCCTTCTTGCGGCCAGTCACTCGGGTTTTAGCAATGGGCAACACTGCCCCTTCCCCCTCCGGCGAAATTTCGACGGCTGTGAGCCGACCGTCGTCCTTGGCTGACACCGGCGCAGATGGTGCGAATACCTCGCCGTCCCTCCGATAGCCGCGCGGCAACGCGTGCTTCAGATTGTATTCATCGACCGCGAGCGCCGAAACGGGTTTGCGGGCGCGCAGAGCATTGAGCACTACGGCATCGTTGGCGGTCCCGAGCCCCGCCTCGCGAAATTCGCTCGGCGACATCAACTCCGCTGGTTTGCGATCAACCGTTGGGGTCTCCGTTTCGCTGGTTTCCGGTTTCGACTCCACTTCTCCAGTTGGTTCGGCCGCCTGCTGGCTCGACGCCTGATTCTTGGTGAGATCGAGTTTCGTCACGAGTTCGGCTTGGCGGGCGATCAGTTCGCGATACCGCTCCTCGTGCTCGAAATCTCTGCCCGACAGCGCGGTCAATTCCGTCAGATTGCTTTTGGCGCGGGCCAAGTCTTCACGGCAGCGTCCGAGTTGCTCGTCGATTCCGCGCGCCGCGTGCTCCAACGAGCTGACGATGCCGACGGGCGACGGCGACACGTTCGCGGGATATTCCATCGTGCCGCGCAGGTTTACTTTGTCGGCGTTGGTGGAACGGAATTCGATCTTGAAACCGCCGACTTCGCCGAGCGTGGCAGTTTGCGGGCGGCCGAGGAGATGATCGGTGCGATGGTCTTCGACAGCGTAAATCAGGGCCGCCCCGGCCTTGGCCCGCTCCGTGAATTTCTGTCCATCAACGGTCATCTCGAATTTCTCGCCGCTCGTGTCGCGGCGCAGCTTCAGATCCTGCTCCATGCTAGCGACATGGCGATCGAGTCGCGTCACATCGCTTTCGTGCATTCGCATCCGATTCCGACCCGAGTATTGCGCCTCCTGATGCTCGGCGCGCAGCCGCGACAATCGCATCACCTCGGAATCGACTTTCGCTTTCTCGATCACGAGCGGATTGCCCGACGCGATCGCTTTGACTTCGGCATACGTGAGTGCGGGCGAATCGAGGTCTTCGATTCTCCGCGCCGTCGAGTGGCCGGTCATCACTTGGGCGATGAACTTCGCCTTGGTTTCGAGAAGCTGCCACGAATACGCGTCGAAGCTGCCCTCGGTCACATAGCGCAGGATGCGCACGGTGGCGTTGCTGTTGCCCTGACGCCGAATGCGGCCCTCGCGCTGTTCGATGTCGGCCGGTCGCCACGGGGCGTCGAGGTGATGCAACGCCACGAGCTTCGCCTGCACGTTCGTGCCCGCTCCCATTTTTTGGGTGGAGCCCATGAGGATGCGCACCTTGCCGGAACGCACATCCTTGAAGAGCGCGGACTTTGCCGCATCCGAGTCGTGATCTTGGATGAACTGAACCTCCGCGGTCGGCACGCCCAGCGCGACGAGCTTCGCCTTGACGTCCTGATAGACGGAAAGCCCGCGGGCCTGCGTTTTCGGAGTGGAGAGGTCGCAGAACACCATCTGCGTCAGACGGTGGGCGCGGGTTTCCTGCCAGACCGCGAGGATTTCACGGACGGCAAGGTTGGCCTTGCTGTCGGGGTGATCGGGACCCGCTGGCGTCACCAACCGGATGTCGAGGGCGGCCTTGCGGCCCTCGCCGGTTATTTTGAGCATGTTGTCGTCGCGGGGATCGACCTTCGTCGTCTTGAGTTTTTCCGCGCGCGCGGCGAGCGAGGCGACAAACATTTTCAACGCCGGCGTCGAGGGCGCGCGGACGACACGCGGCTTGCCGCCGTCGAGTTCCGGCACCGGCAGCTTGAGCATGTCGGCGGTCTGAATGTCCGCCATCTGGCGGAACGTCTGCATCAGTTCCGGCACATTGACGAATCGCGCGAAGCGCGTGTTGAGCCGGTAGCCTGCGCCGTCGGGAGCGAGTTCCATCGCCGTGACGGTTTCGCCATACGTCGCCGCCCACGAGTCGAAGTGCTCCAGTTTCTGACGCCGCAGCGTATCCATTTGCAGGTAGCGCTGCATCGTGAACATCTCCGCCATTGTGTTGGTCACGGG
>CAYVDZ010000831.1:0-2849 GCA_964450575.1 uncultured Opitutus sp. | reverse complement strand
AACCACCAAGCTCAAAGGCCGCGCTCCGTCCCTCGATTTACTAGCTCACGCTCATTTTAGGGTTCTTCGTTCCCCAGGGTTTCTACTTTCTTCTTTCGCCCGCTCGTTTCTTATTTGCCCGGCCTTAATTGCCCGGCTTGTCTGCCTGAACCTGCGTCACCAGTTTCCGCACGCTTTCTGCGATGGTTTGTTCGATGTCGTCGGCCCAGCGGTGGGCGGGCTGACCATACACGTACATCGAGGTGTTGCCTTCATAACCGGAGCGGCCGGGGGCGCGAGGCCGCTTGTCTTCCGCGAGAATCCGGGCCGACGGGATGTAAGCCATCACATCATTGGCATACCCGGCAACCCAAGTGTCGGGGCCAAACTCGGCTTTGAAGCGCAGCGCGTAATCCACCACGACCTCGCCACCAAGCGCAATCCACAGTTGCTGGCCTCCCAGAGCCCAAACCTGCGTCGGGTAGGGGTAAGTGCGGGCGAGGGTCTTTCCGGCCTTCAGATCGGCCAGGAGACGGGCGGCCCAGCGCGTCTGCGTGTTGGGCTCGCGGCCGGGCGGAACGACGGCGAGTTGTTCAAGTTCCGCCACGGTCGGCTGATCGCCGTAGCTCAAGGTGACCAACTCATGCGCCACGGCGAGCGTGGGGGCCAGCGAGGTGGGGTTTTGCAGGAGAACTTCCTCGACGGCCGCCGCGAGCATTTCGCCGTATCGTTGCGCCAGATACGGCTCGCGACGGGGAAGCGGATTCTGGTCGGCGCCGCAGCCCGAGAAGAACATCGCCGCGGCTCCGGGATGGTTGCGCTCCAGCGCGATTTGGGCGAACCCCGCATAGTCGCCCGCCCATTGATAGAAACTGAGCGTCGTGTTGTGACACGCGTAGCCGAAAACGACCGCCTTGAGTTTGCCCGTAGGTTCACTGACCCGGAGAACCGGAACGCTGTGATCTGTCGGACCTTTCAGGGCGCCCAGATCACGGAGCGTGGGTACGCCGGCTTCGGGGTTGTTGCGACGGTTAACCGCGAAGCGCGTCGTGCCTTGCCCGGCGGAGATCCGGGCGGGCGCAAGGGCGGCCAAGGCTTGCGCCGCCGTATCGACGATCTTCGCTTCCAACTCGGTGGAATAGCGGTCGATCACGGGGCGTTGCGAGTCCGGTAATGGGTACGCGTCATAGAGCGCGCCGCGCAACACCGGGGTGCAATGCGAATGCGAGGCGTGCAGCATGATCTGAGCGCGTTCGAGTCCGAAGCGCTGCTTCAATGCCACGCAGGTGTTATCGTAGATCGTCTGCGGGATTCCGAGCAGGTCGCTGCTCATGACGATGGCGCGCTGGCCCATCGCGTCCTCGATCGCGAGGATTTTGATATAGAGCGGGTGCAGCGTACCGTCGGCCGGACGGGTGCGGTTGCCATATCCCGCCATCCACTGGGGATCGACAGGCGTGATCTCGGCGGTGGCGACACCTGCTTTCCACATGGCATCGGCCGCCCGCAGTGGGGCGAGGAACCCGGTCGAAGTGCCGAGCAAGAGAACGCTTAGCCAGCGAGAAGTACCCGAAATATTCTGGAGTAGCATAGAGAAAAAGGGGACGACTGACGGGTTGATGAAGAAGGGAGCGCGTTGGCCGGTCAATCGAGCTGCGGACCTACATTGCCATAGCTCCATGGCTGGCCGGGGGCCTTGAGCTTGGGAAACTCCGGCGGAGCCGAGGGAGTCATTTGATTCGCGAGTTCGATGCCGACTTCGGCAAACTGGCGGCCCGCAGTTGTCTCGAGATTACTATAGAGAGTCAGGCGAGTTTCATAACCGCCGCCGGCCGAACTGAAGGCCTCTTCGGTGGGGACATAGCCCACACAGCCATTCGCGAGCTCCACCGGAAACGTGTAGCTGAATTTGCTGCCTTGTTTTATATCCAAGCCATATTGCACGAAATACTCGGAGGGATTGCTGACGCAAACCGCCGGTCCGATCTGCAATGCCTGGACTTCGACTTCGACGGCCGGCTCAACTTTGAGCAGCTGGTCAAGCAGGACGGTTTCCTTCGCGAAAATCCAGTCCGTGAAATCCGGCGGCCGCTTGCCTTGCGCCAGCGTAACCTTCGCTTTGGCGAGATTGTCCGGCGACGGCGTCCGGCGCGGGATGGTCCACGTCTTTTGGCGTGAATCGACGGGAATATCACTGCTGCGGGGCACGCTGAGCAAGACCTTCACGGCCTCGGCGCCGACCCGCCCGCCGACGAAATGCGCCCAGGCTTCGGGCGCGGGGCGCTGGTAGGGGCTGAGATTATTGACCTGGGTGACGTCACCGCACGCGCCGGCGAGAAAGACCACCGGTGCGCGCGTATCAAGCGCACCGTGAATGGTGCGTTCAAGATAGTATATCCAGTTTGCGGATATGCCGCCGGGATTGGTCGTGGCATGGCACGAGAAATTTACCACGGTACCGATCAGCTTGCCGCTGAGATCCCAGGCGCCAATCACGCCCACCTGCGGATCGATCGGGCCGGCATAGTTGATGATATCCGGGTTCATTGCGCCCGGGTGGCTCCAGCTCTGACCGTTTTTCATCCGCAGCCGGCGGTTGAACGCAACCTGGTCCTCGTGACCGTAACCAAACCCAAGCTGAGCCGGCACGCGTCCGGCATCGGCGGCTCTCACGGCTTGGACGATCTCGTGGGTGACGCGCATCAGGTAACCGGCATCGGCCATGGACGATTCTTCGTAGGCGAGACGGCGGATGTCTTCGGGAGCGTGATCGAATTGACCGGGTTGGACCATTCCGACCGGACCGGACGAGTGGGAGTGCGAGGCGCCGATCATCACCGCGCTGCCTGGAATGCGGGTGAGTTTTTCGA
>CAYVDZ010000830.1:0-2851 GCA_964450575.1 uncultured Opitutus sp. | reverse complement strand
TCTCCGGGCGGGTACGACGAAGACGGCGCTCTACGAAGCGCTGACGAAGGACGGAACGTCAACCCTGATTGCGTTGGAAAAGAGTACGCCGGCGTACTCGGATGTCCTGACGCGCGGTGATTACTTTGCGCGGGGCGAGCGGGTGGAGCCGAGCGTGCCGCACTTCCTGCCGGAGCTGCCGAAGGGTGCGCCGAAGAACCGCCGAGGCTTGGCGGAATGGCTGCTGGCGCCGGAGCAACCGCTGATGACACGGGTGACGGTGAATCGCATGTGGCAGGAAGTATTTGGCCGGGGGTTGGTGGAAAGTGCGGGGGACTTTGGCATCATGGGCGATCGTCCGACGCATCCCGCGTTGCTCGACTGGCTGGCGGTGGAGTTTCGGGAGAGTGGTTGGGACGTAAAGCGTTTCTACAAATTGCTGGTGACCTCGGGCGTGTATCGGCAATCGTCGTACGCGACACCGGACCGTCTGGCCAAGGATGCCGCCAATAAACTTCTGGCGCGTGGACCGCGTTTTCGGATGGATGGCGAAATGTTGCGCGACAATGCGCTGCTCGCTTCGGGGCTGTTGGTGGAGAAGCTCGGCGGGCCTTCCGTGAAACCGTATCAGCCGGCGGGGATCTGGGAGGAAGTGGCGATGCCTAGTTCGAACACGCGCACGTATGTGCCTGACACCGGAGATGGCCTGTATCGACGGAGCGTATACACCTTCTGGAAACGGGCTTCGCCGCCGGCGAGCATGGAGACCTTTGACGCGACCTCGCGCGAAGTGGTTTGCACCAAGCGGGCGCGAACCAACACGCCCTTGCAGGCCTTCGTCACGATGAACGATCCGCAATGGGTGGAGGCGGCCCGGAAGCTCGCGGAGCGTGCGATCAAGGCCGCGCCGGCGCCCGATGCGCGGTTGGATTTTCTGGCGCGCACGACCCTGGCTCGGCCGCTGCAGGCATCCGAGCGCGCGGTGCTGCAGCGGAGCCGGGAAATCTTCCGAACTCGGCTCGGTACGGAGGATGCAGCGGACGACGTCGCGGAATTACTTTCCGTCGGCGAGTCGCCGGTTGATGCATCGCTGCCCGCGGCCGAAGTCGCCGAGTGGACCTTGGTCGCGAGCCAGTTCCTGAACTTGGACGAGTTCCTAACCAAGTAAGCCGCGTGTCATTAGAAACCACGGGATTGCCCCCGCTTTAACGTTAGAACCCGTCTCACGCCATGAACCACGATCCTTCGGCTCACGCTCACCACGACCTGTGTTCGGATCATGGGGGCGAGAATCCAACCGTCTGGGATTTGCCCCAGGTGCCGCCCGGCCTGAAGCAGGAGTGGCTCGAGCTTGAGACGCGTCGGCACTTTCTCGGTCGCGGGGCGAAGGCACTGGGCTGGGCGGGTCTCGCGACCATTCTCGGACGCACCGCGCCGAATTTGCTGGCGGGCAATGCGTCGCCCTTGGGCGGGCTCGGTCTCGCGCCGAATTTCGCTCCGAAAGCCAAGCGGGCGATCTATCTCTTCATGGCGGGTGCGCCGTCACAGTTCGAAACGTGGGATTATAAGCCGGGACTCGCGGACATGTTCGACAAGGACCTGCCGGAGTCGGTGCGCGGGGGGCAGGTGTTAACGGGCATGACGGCGAGCCAGGCGCGTTTTCCGATTGCGCCGAGTCGCTATAGTTTTTCCCAACACGGCAAAGCCGGCCATTGGGTGTCCGAACTTTTCCCGCACACGGCGAAAATCGCGGACGATCTCTGTGTGATCAAGTCGCTCCACACCGAGGCGATCAATCACGAGCCGGCGATTCTGCAGATTACTACGGGCAACATGTTTCCCGGCCGCCCCTCGTTGGGCGCCTGGCTTTCCTACGGGCTGGGTGCGGCGAATGATGAATTGCCGACCTTTGTGGTGATGACCTCGAAAATGCCGGTGCGGGCGAACGTGCAGGCACTGTCGAACCGATTGTGGTCCTCTGGTTTTCTTTCGCCGGAACACGCCGCGGTTTCGCTGCGCGCCGGCAGCGATCCGGTCCTCTATATTAATAATCCAAAAGGCGTGGATTCCGGGCTGCGTCGGGCGATGATTGATGGCGTCAATGACCTCAATCGCCAACTCTTCGAGCGAGTCGGAGATCCTGAGATCAACGCGCGCATCTCGCAGTACGAAATGGCGTTTCGGATGCAGACCTCGGTGCCGGAACTCACGGATTTTTCCAATGAACCGCAGTCGACCTGGGACCTGTATGGACCGAAGGCGAAAGAGCCGGGAACCTTTGCGTATAACTGTCTGATGGCGCGGCGACTCGCGGAACGCGGCGTGCTCTTTACGCAGATTTTTCTCCGCAGCTGGGACAATCACAGTAACCTGCCGGCGAATATCAAAACCCTCGCGGAAGATTCGGATCAACCGACGTACGCGCTGGTGACGGATTTAAAGCGCCGCGGGTTGCTCGACGACACGGTCGTCATTTGGGGCGGGGAGTTTGGCCGCACGGTTTACTCGCAAGGCGTGCTTCGCCCCGATAACTACGGGCGCGATCACCATCCCCGCTGCTTCAGCATGTGGATGGCGGGTGGCGGCGTGAAGCCTGGTATCAGCTTTGGTGAGACGGATGATTTCTCCTATAATATCGCGAAGGATCCGGTGCATATCCGCGACCTGCACGCGACGATCCTGCACCTCTTCGGCATTGATCACAACAAGCTCTCCTTTAAATTCCAGGGACTGGATCAGAAACTCACCGGCGTGCTGCCGGCCAAAGTCATCGATGGCCTGCTCGCCTAACGGCCATGCGCCGACGTCCCTCGCGGCAGCCCGGCGCGGATCTACCAGGGTCCGCGTGCGAGCCGGAAAGCGAGTAACGCAC
>CAYVDZ010000829.1:0-2851 GCA_964450575.1 uncultured Opitutus sp. | reverse complement strand
CTTTACTTGAACATTCCGGCGCGCGTGATCGCGCCGTCGCTCCTCGGGCGCTTCGACTGCGGTAACGGCCGCATCGAATCCGTGCCGGACTTCCATGTCTTCCACCGCGCCGACGCCGGCACTCCCTCCGTCGCGCAAGCGACCGCGCTGCAAAGCGCCTTGGGCGCTGCCGGTCTCCTCTCTCCCCCGCAAGCCGCGGATTCCTCCTTACCCCGCCGCCTGTTTCGCGAAGACCTTCATCGCGAAATCCTAACCAACCCACCATCCTATGAACTCACATCCTCTCCTGACCACCGCGGGGTCGGCAGCGCACACCGCTGACCTCCCGCTCCCCCGCCGTCAGTTTCTCCGCCACGCTGCCACCGGCGTCGGAGCGGCCGCTCTCTGGTCCGCCATCGGGCCCCAAGCCTGGGCCGCCGGCGCCGCCAGCACCAGCGAGGCACCGGAAACGTCGAAGATTAATTTTGGCATCATCGCTCTCACGGACTGCTCTCCGATCGTCATCGCACACGAAAAGGGGCTGTTCAAAAAATACGGCATCGAGTCCACCGTAACGAAGGGTGCCAACTGGGCCGCGATCCGCGACAGTCTCTCCAGCGGCTCAATCCAGGCCACGCACATGCTGATTGGCATGCCCCTGGCATCCACCATGGGCCTGGCCGGCGCCCCCAAGAAACCGATGGTCATCCCGTGGCTCATGAACCGTAATGGCCAGGCCATTACGCTCAAAGCCGGGCTCAAGGGCAAAGTCGGCGCCGACCCCAAAGCCCTCAAGCCGTTCGTGGAAAAGGCGCAAAAATTGGGCGAGCCCCTCACGTTCGCCATGACGTTCCCACCCGGTACCCACGCCATGTGGATGCGCTACTATCTGGGTGCCGGTGGCATCCACCCCGACAAGGACATCAGCCTCATTACGATCCCGCCGCCGCAAATGGTCTCGAACATGCGCATCGGCAAGATGGACGGCTTCTGCGTCGGGGAGCCTTGGAACGTCCGGGCTATTTCCGACAAGCTCGGATTCACGTCCGTCACCACGCAGGACATGTGGAAGGACCATCCGGAAAAAGTCTGCGCCTTCACGGAGGAATTCGCCGGGAAGAATCCGAAGACCGTGAAGGCCATTCTGAAGGCCTTGCACGAGGCCAGTGTCTGGCTCGACGACATGGGCAATCGCGCCGAGCAGTGTGCGCTCGTTTCCAAGCCCACCTATATCAATTGCGACGCCAAGCTGATTCTCGGGCGCCTGCTGGGCGAACTGGATTACGGTGACGGCCGCACGATCAAGGACGAGTTCCCGATGCATTTCAGCATGCGGAACTGCAATTATCCGCAGCCAAAGTACGCGACGTGGTTCCTTTCCCAATACCGGCGATGGGGCATGGTCACCGGAGCACCCGATTACGAGGGCGTGGCCAAACGCGTCATGCGGACCGACATCTACGAGGAAGCCATGAAGGAAATCGGCTACGCTCACGGCGGGCGTGATGACTCCAAGGATACGCTCTTTGATGGCGCGGTGTTCGATCCGAAGGACCCCGAGGCATTCGCCCGGAGCTTCGAGATCAAATCGCTCAAGGGTTAAAACCAAACTCGCCGGTCGATGGGACGAGTACCCGAAGGGCCCAAACCCTCCGGTTCTCTCCTCGCGCGCCACCACACCCAATACTCATGAAACGTTTCAAACTCGATTGGCTGATTCTCCCGTGCTTCGGCTTCGCGCTTATTCTCGCCGCCTGGTCGTTCTCCAGCGCCACGTGGGCGGACAACCTGCCATCGCCCCTGAAGACGTGGGAGTCGAGTAGCCCCTACGTGCTCGAGCCCTTCGCGAAGCGCGGCGAAATGGATCAAGGCATCCTGCGTTTCACGTGGTACTCGCTCGTCCTCGTCGCGCAGGGTTACGCGCTTGCCATCCTGATTGGCACGCCCATCGGATTCTGCCTGGGGCTGTCCAAGACCTTCACGAAGATCTTCGACCCGATCATCCAGGTTTTGCGCCCCGTCTCCCCGCTGGCCTGGCTGCCCCTCGGGCTTGTCCTGTTTCTCAACACCGGCAAGGAAGCAGGCACTTACGGCGCCTTGTTCACCATCGCGATTTGCTCGATGTGGCCCACGGTCCTCAACACCGCCGTGGGCGTCCGAGCCGTCCCTCAGGATTACCTCAACGTGGGCCGCGTGCTAAAGTTATCCCGCTGGAAAACGCTGACCAAGATCCTGATCCCGGCGACCTTGCCCTACATGTTCACCGGTTTCCGACTGAGCCTTGGCATCGCCTGGTTGGTGATCGTGGCGGCGGAGATGCTCACCGGGACACCCGGCGTCGGCGGCTTTCTCTGGCAGGAATACAACTCGCTGATCTATGAGCACATCATCCTCTCCATCATCACCATTGGATTCGTGGGCTTCGTCCTCGACCGCCTGATGAGTCTGCTCGAAGCGCGATTCAAGACCGCGTGAAGCTTGAGCAAGATCAAGGACGCCCCCGTCGTAATCTGCCATGATCACGGCGGATGGATGATCCGCATCTGCGCTCAGCCAGTGGCCGGTCACACTCCCTAACCTTCTCTCAGATGCCTTTTCTCGAACTCTCCCAAGTCTCCAAATCGTACGGCGGTCGCGTCGTCTTGAAAGACGTCAACCTCAGCATCAGCCGGGGCGAGTTTGTCGCCATCGTCGGCTACTCGGGCTCCGGCAAGACGACTCTCATCTCCCTCATCGCCGGACTGCAAAAGCCCGACCAGGGCACGGTGAGGCTCAATGACCTCGAGATCTCCGAACCCGGCCCCGACCGCGGCATGGTTTGTCAGAACTACAGCCTGCTGCGGTGGCTCACCGTATCCGAAAACATCCTACT
>CAYVDZ010000828.1:262-2859 GCA_964450575.1 uncultured Opitutus sp. | reverse complement strand
GCGTATCTCTATGTCTCCGGCTATACGGACGAGGACAAGTTTCATCAGGATGCGGAGGATACGGTCGAGATCCTGGGTGAAACCGTCGGAGTCCGCCCGGATGATGTCTTTCTCGAGATCGGCTGTGGCGTCGGTCGGGTCGGTCGCGTGCTGTCCCCGTTCATCAAGGAGTGGGTGGGCTGCGATGTCTCCGCCAACATGCTTCGGCTCGCGGGGCGTCGGCTCCTTGGATTGCAAAACACGCGGCTACACGAAGTTTCTGGATACGATCTGCAGCCGGTGCCGGACGCCTCCGTGGACGTCGTCTACACGACCGTCGTTTTTATGCACTTGGAGGAGTGGGATCGCTACAACTACGTGCTCGAAGCCATGCGCGTGCTCAAGCCGGGCGGGCGTTTTTATTGTGATAACGTGGATCTCGCCTCACCCGCCGGGTGGGCCGTCTTCGAGGAGAGCCGTTTGAGTTTTCCCCCGAAGGAGCGTCCGGCGCAAATCTCCAAGTGCTCCACGCAGCCCGAAATCGAGACCTTTCTCAAACGCGCCGGGTTTGAGGACGTACGCGTCGCGGGCCGGCTGGACTTTTGGGTTTACGGCTGGGGAAAGAAGCTGGGTGCGACCCTCGGGTCAAAGCTGTCTCCTTCGGCATGAATCCGCTGTTTGAGCCCGCTGCTGAACGGTATTTGAGGTCCAAGTACAGCACCAACGCCCCGACGACATTACCCTGGTTTTTACCGCGTGAACCACGACCAAGGTGGGCGGCTCATCCGGAATCATTCTGGCCGAACCAGAAAGAACGTGATGAGCCTCCGCTCAGGAAACGTCTTATCTCTCCTTTGAACCTAAATTCGGCAGTTCAGATTAACCACGGATGACACGGATGACACGGATACAGCGAATTGCGGATCAAGGAGCACCTGACTGCCATCAGCCCGCAAGGTGAAGGGCCCGAATTCCGAATGCCTTGGTCATCTGTGTCCATCTGTGAAATCTGTGGCTTCAACTGCATTTTCTAAGCTCAAGAACACGGCGATCGGATCCTTGGTGGTCTGTCTTTTTCTCCTGATCGTGGGAGCGAAGTGGGCGACGTTCGATTGCTACGGCTCGCCCATGCCGGATTGGGATCAGTGGGACGCGGAGGGCTTCAACCTGCTCATTCCCTGGCTGGACCAGAACCAGTTTGTCCAGCATCTGTTCCAGCCGCATAACGAGCATCGCGTGGTCCTGACCAAGCTGCAGAATCTTGCGCTTACGCTGATGAACGGGCAATGGGATTCGCGCCTCGAAGCGGTGACGAATGCGATGTTGCACGCTCTGCTCGGGGCCGCGTTCTGGGTCGTCGCCCGCCGCTGGACCGCCCCGGTCTGGCACGCGCCCGTCTTCCTTCTGATCGTCGCGCTCTTCGGTCTGCCGCTCGCGTGGCAGAACGTGCTGGGCGGTTTTCATTCGCAACAATACTGGCTGCTCGGGCTTTCGTTTGCGGCGCTGGTGACCTTGCCGTTTGAGCGGGCCGGCACGTGGCGCTGGTGGATCGGCCTGATCGCCGCGATCCTAGCCATGGGCTCAATGGGATCCGGGTTTCTCGCCGCGGCCGTGGTCCTGGTCGTGGTCGGCTGGCGGCTGGTGCGTCGCGATGCCGTCCTCCGATCGGTCTGGCCGACGCTTCTGCTTTGTCTGGGCCTGGTCGCGATTGGGCTGCTGACCCGCGTCGAGGTCGACTACCACCAGCAGTTGAAAGCAAAGACGCTGCACGACTTCGTGTTCTCAGCCTTGCGCAGTATGGAGTGGCCCTTGCGCGATCGCGACTGGGCAGGGCTCGTGCTGTGGCTGCCTTGGGGACTCGTGCTGTGGCAGGTTTTCCGCCGCCCCCTGCGTGAATTAAACGATCGTGCCGCGCCCTCGATCGCGGCTCTGGGCGGCTGGGTCCTGGTGCAGATTTTCGCGACGGCGTATGCGCGTGGGGCTGGTGCCGATTATCCGGCCTCACGGTACATGGACACCCTGGTTTTTGGCACCGTGGTAAACGGGATTGCGCTCGCCTGGCTGCTGTCGGGACGATCCAGCGCGCCGCCTTCGTCGCTTGGGAAACGGCTTCCGCTCTATGGCCTCGGAGTGGCGTGGGCGGTTCTGTTCTCGCTTGGGCTTTATGACACGGTCAGCCGGAATCTGCGTCACGAACTGCCGGATGCGAAGAAGTATTACATCAAAGCCGAGGGACACATGCGGCGCTACCTGGCGACGAATGACCCGGCCCAATTCGCGTATCCAGACATTCCTTATCCGAGCGCCCAAGGCTTGATCGACTGTCTGGCGCATCCGGGTATCCGCCGTCTCATGCCGGTGCCGATTCGCGCTCCTTTTTCGATCGCGGAGGCGAACTCCAATTCGGGTTTTGCCGAGAATAACGCCATGCCCGCGACACCCGATATTCCGCCTCAAGCCGGCTTGTCACCTGCCACGCCACCGCTCGATGCGTCGCTCTCCTGGGGTTCCTATCTCGCCCAATCGGACGCTGGTCCGCCGGAAAAACCGCGGGAATGGCGCAGCGCGCCGATCGTTCCCAGCAACTGGGTGAAGCCGTCGTCGGCTGGACAGTCGCC
>CAYVDZ010000828.1:0-252 GCA_964450575.1 uncultured Opitutus sp. | reverse complement strand
TGCAAGACGCACAGTCCGGACGCACCCTGGCGCGGATCGCCCCGACGCGTAGGCCCGACGACTCGTGGCGGGCAGCTTATGCGCGCACGCCGGCGGCGCCCTTTGTCATCGTCGTCACGGATGCCTCAACCACGCAATGGATCGCGTTTTCCCCGCCCGTTGCGATGGGCGCCGGCGCTTACTGGGCCTGGCAGGCAACCAGGCACGGGTGGCTAATTTTAGTCGTCGCCGCGGGGCTCAGCCTGGTTCTGG
>CAYVDZ010000827.1:1663-2867 GCA_964450575.1 uncultured Opitutus sp. | reverse complement strand
CCAGAAGATTCTCGCGTTGTCCAGGGTGGGTGCCCACCGAAAACAGCGAAGGGCCAAAAAACCCTAGCAGGCCAGTCGCGAGCAGGTATTCAGAGCGGAGCAGGTCCCGGAAACGTCGCTGTTCCGAGTCTAAACCACGGGTGAACCAAAAACCTGGACGACACATGGTTTACGGTTGCCGCGGTTTAGGCTCGGCATCGGGCGTGCCTTTTGGAATGGGTGGGACTCCGCGTACGGCGCGAAAACTTTCTTTATGTCACTTTGGGAATATAAGGTCATCACCAGCGGCAAAGGCGGATTCGCCACGCCTGCATTGCTGGAAAAATTTCTGAACGATCTCGGCCGCGATGAGTGGGAGATTGTTCATTTTCAGACGCCGCCGGAGAACTTCCTGGCGTTTACCGGGCTCGTCCGCCGCTCCACCCAGCGGGATTGGACGTTGCAGGACGCCGCCGCTGCCGCCGCCAAGGCCGAAGCCGACAAGCTTCGCGTTGAGTTCGAGGCCAAGTTTAAGGCCGCCGCCACGAACGGCCCGGGTGGCACCGAGGAGCGAGCCCCGAGTTTCCTCGAGGAGAAAGTCGCTCCCGATGATGGCTTCCGCAAGCCCGTCGATACCTCTCGCGACGATGATCCGGAGTCCGCAGAGGACGACAAAGACGATTGGGATAAGCTCACCGCCGCGGAAGAGGATGAGTTGCCGACGTTCTTCGACGCCATCAAGCCGCACATGCGGCGCAATCAGCGTGGGCCGGGCATGTCGGTGGGCGTCGATTATCTCGCGAAGAAATGGGAGCAGGCCGACGAAGACATGAAGGGCGCGCTCGAGGAGTGCGGCTTTGTCATGCCGACCGATGAGGATTCGAAGGTCGAATACCTCGAGTACGACGGCGATCTTTACTGGCTCAATATCAACCGCCGTGGCGAACTGTGGATCAACACCAAGGAGAAGCCGCGCCCTGTATTCCGTCCCGTGAAGGCGCAGCGAGTGATGGTCGAGGACGCGCCGAAGCCGCCCCAAAGAGAGGCGAAACCCGAGTCCGGTGGTCGGACGGCTGAGCCTGTCGACGAGACCGAGCGGAAGGATGAGTCCGCTCCCGATTCTGAAGCAGCCGCGACCCCTGCGCCCGCTCCCGCTCAGAAAAAGCAGCAAGGCGCTCCGGTTTCATTGCCGGACGGAATGGCGCTCTTGGACAAGGTTCGGCCG
>CAYVDZ010000827.1:0-1653 GCA_964450575.1 uncultured Opitutus sp. | reverse complement strand
ATGCGTCGCAATCGCCGCGGCCCCGGTGGCTCCGGCAGCGCCAGTTTTCTCGCGCGCGCTCTGCGTTCGAGCGAGGCAGACTTGAAGGCGGCGTTTGTTGCCCTGGGCATGACCTTGCCGACGAGCGCAGCGGACAAACCTGTTTATACCGAGTTCGAAAATGAACTCTGGTGGCTGAACATCGACTCCCGGGGTGGGTTGTGGATTAACGGCCGCGAGAAGCGCGCCGGTGAAACGGCCGGCAACGCGAGTGAAGAAACTCCGGGTGCCGCGGCTACGGGCGAGCCAGCCGCCGCCACGGAAGGATTGGCACCATCGGAAACCGCAGTTGCGTCCGACGCGGCTTCGGCCGGCGACGCTGCGGAGTCCGCTGCTCCTGCTCCATCCCCCGCGGCCGAGCCTGCGCCCAAGCCGGGCTCTGAATCGGCCCAGGCATCCAGCACGGAAGCCGCCGTTTCGGACCCAGCCCCCGCTTCCGAAGCCGGAGCGCAGCCTCCGATCGAAAATGCCACCCAGGAGTCTTCGGAAGTAGCTCAAGCCGCCACGGAAAACGCGCGCGAAGTGGCACCCGTCGTCGCGGAGCCAGCTGGATCGGAAGATCCGCTGCAAGTCCCGGCCGCCGTTCCTGAGACGGTGGCGCCGGCGGGAGCGACGGCTCTTGCCGGCATTCGGGTTTTCCTGAAAGAGACCCGCACCGGTGCAGCCGCCGCCAAAATCGACCGCATCGCGTCCGAGCTCGGTCAGTCCCCCGAGGAGGTGTTGGCGACGCTTGTGATTGCCGGTTTGAGGGTTCCGGAAAAGCCGCGTGAAAAGCACGTGTTCGTGCAGCAAGCCGGAGAGATCTTCTGGTTGAACAAAAACGCGCGTGGGGAGCTGTGGCTCAATGCGAAGGCAGCCAAGCTGGGCGACAAGGAGGAGGCGGACGATGACGCCGGTGAGGGCGCGGATGGCACCGAGCCCGCGGCTGAAACTGCGGAAGGCGGGGCCGACAAGAAGTCAGGGCGTCGCCCGGCTTCCCGGCCCCGGCCCAGGAAGACGGAGTGATGAGGCGGAGGAGAATGTGATGATCAGGAATTATCTGATTACGCAGCTCGATGAGGTGCCGCCGGTGCCTTGTCCGTGTGGGCAATCACGCCGGGGTTTTGCGACCGCGGACAACAAGCTCGCCACGATTCACCTCGTGGACATCTCGATCGACGCGAAGACGCATTATCACAAGCAGATGACCGAGATCTACCTCGTGCTGGACGGCGAGGGCTTCATGGAGCTGGACGGCGAGCGCATCCCGGCCAAGCCAATGATGTCGATCTTCATCAAGCCGGGATGTCGCCACCGCTTGGTGGGCAAATTTCAGATTGTTAACGTCGCGATCCCGGCCTTCGATCCGGGCGACGAGTGGTTCGATTGAGGCCGTAGGCGAAGAATTCAGCGAAAGGCGCCGAATGGAAAGTGGCGATCGCCGGAAAACTGCGCCAATCCATTGCCGCGCCCTATCGCTGGATCGCGGAGACCCTCGAAATGAGCCACCCCGGCTCAGTGCGAGGCCATGTCTCATGCCAAATTCAACATTCAGCGGACTGACCCAAATGGCGCTAAGATAAGCCAGCAGTGAAGATGGACAACGGGTGTCATCGCAGTCCCCGTGAATCGGAT
>CAYVDZ010000826.1:0-2867 GCA_964450575.1 uncultured Opitutus sp. | reverse complement strand
GCCCCGGCGGGGTCAACGCGGTGGCGGGGAGTTGTCCGCCGCGCAGGACTTTCTCCACGAGCGCCACGCGATCGACGGCCAGCGACAGGGCTCGGCGCACGCGCTCGTTGTTCAGCGGAGCGTGGCGGGTGTTGAAGCGGAAGAAGTAGGTGTTTAAATACGGATCGATGCGCAGCAGTTGCGGCGAATGGGTGCGGTAGGTGTCGACCTTGCCAAACGGGAGCACGTAGGTGACGTGCAGCTGGCCGGCGCGGAAGGTGCGCTCTTCCGACTCGATGCTCTCGATCGGATGGAAGTGAATCGCATTCAGGCGCACGGTCGCGGCGTCCCAATACGTCGGAGACTTTTCGACCACGATGAGTCGGTTGGGCTGCCATGACTTGAGACGGAAAGCGCCATTGCCCACATGATGGTCGGGGCGGGTCCAGGTGTTGCCGCGCGTGAAGGGATCGCCATGCGCGGCGATGACGCGGAGCGGAACCGGGTGCCAGGCGGGGTGCGTGAGCAGGGACAGGAAGTAGGGCGTCGGATGTTCGAGTGTGACGCGCAAGGTATGGGCATCGGGCGCGGTGACGCCGACTTGGGCGAAGTCTTTGGTGGCGCCTTTATGAAAGGCTTCGGCGCCTTGCAGAATATAGAGCAGGCCGGCGTTTTCGGCGGCGAGCGACGGCGTGAGAATCCGCTGCCAGGCGGCGATAAAGTCCTGCGCGGTGAGCGCATCGCCATTGCTCCACTTGGCTTCGGGCCGGAGGTGAAACGTGTAGGTGAGCAGATCCGCGGTGATCGTCCAGCGCGCGGCGACGCCGGGCACCGGATGAAGATCGACGGGATCCTCCGCGACGAGCCCTTCGAATAACGCTGAGGTGAGCTCGACCTCCGCGATCGTCATCGCGGTTTGGGGATCGAGATCGGTGGCATCCGAACCGATTCCGCGGTGGAGGACCTGCTCCCGAATGCCGCGCTCGACGGGGGTTTCGCGTTTGAGGCAACCGATGAGTGAGGCGCTGGCGGCGAGGAGAAGGATCGCGGCGACTGCGCTGCTATAACCAACCACGCCGGTGAAACGGGATGCGCGTCGCACGGGGGCAGGAGAGGCGCCGGAAAAGGGAAACGGCCTCATGCCTTGACGATCAGACACACCGCATGAGCGGCGATCGCGAGGCCGCGACCGATTTCGTCGATACCTTCGTTGGTGGTGGCTTTCAGGCCGATGTTGGCGATGGGCACGTGCGTGGATTTGGAAAGGGCGGCCTTCATCTCGGCCAGACGCGGATGGATTTTTGGTTTTTCGGCGATCACCGAAACGTCGATGTTTGAAATGGCGAAGCTGCGTTTGGAAAGTTCGCTGCAAACCCGGCTGAGCAGTACCTGTGAATCAATGTTTTTGTAGGCGGGATCGGTGTTCGGAAAAAAATGTCCGATGTCCGGCAAGCTGGCGGCGCCAAGCAGAGCGTCGCAGATCGCGTGGGTGACGCAGTCAGCGTCGCTATGGCCATCGAGGCCGTAGTCGGTGGCAAATTTTACCCCGCCCAAAATCAACGGGCGCCCCGCGACGATGCGATGGATGTCATAGCCGTGGCCGATGCGGAAATTCATGGTGAGCGGGGACGAATGGGTGATAGGAGTTCGCGTCGACTATGACGCGACTCACTCGAATCCGCTAGCTCGGATGTCTCGCGGCGCGGCTTTCCCTAGGCGGGCTGACGTGAAAGAAGGAACTCGAGGTACTCCAGATCCGCGGGCGAGGTGAGCTTGGGATTGGGATATGCGTTTTCGAGTAGCGCGATCGGGTGGCGAAGTTGCTCAACAGCTTGGGCGTCGTCGGTGATGCGCAGCCCACGCGATTTTACGCGGGCATAGGCTTTCACGATCAGCTCACGCGAGAAAACCTGCGGCGTCTCCATGGCCCACAACCGCGCGCGGTCCAGGGTGCGGAGATGGGCGTCGTCGCGGTGTTCCTTGATGGTGTCAGTGACGCGGTGCGCCAAAACCACCGCTTGTTCGCGGCGAACAATCTTGTGCAACGCCACCAGTTGTTCGGCGCGAATGAGCGGGCGCGCGCAGTCATGGATGAACACGTGCTCGATATCGGCCGGCAAGGCCGACAGCGCGTTCATGACCGAGTCCTGCCGTTCACGTCCGCCATGCACCAGAACCGAAGGAGTGGGGGCGTGCGCGGAAAGTTCCAGCATCTGCCGCTGGTCGCGGTAGACGATCACGTAGAGATCGGCGATTGCGCTCTGCATGAAGGCGGCCGCCGAATACGAGAAGACCGTGCGACCGCCAAGGCGGGCCAGCACCTTGTCGCCGACCGTGCCTTGCATGCGCGAGCCGCTGCCTGCGGCGAGAAGGATGGCGGCGGTGCGACTCACGTGAGTTGAAGGGAAGGGTGGAGTGTCTGGGCGGACGAGAAGCGAGACATAACCATACTATCGGCCCACTTCAGTCAGAATCGCGCGGGCGGCGGCGACCGGATCGGGGGCTTTGAAAATTGGACGGCCCACCACCAGGAAGTTGGCTCCGGCGTGGGCGGCTTCGGCGGGCGTCATCACGCGAGTCTGATCGTCGGCTTGGGCGTTGCGCGGGCGGATCCCGGGGGTTACGAGCGCGACCTCGGCGGGCAGGACGGCCCGAAGCGGCGCGATTTCGAGCGGAGAGCAAACGAGCCCGCGCAGGCCCGCTTCCGCGGCGAGTTGGCCGAGACGAACGACCTGCCGTTCCGGGGAGTCGGCCACGCCGGTTTCGGCGAGTCCGGGAGCGCTCATCGAGGTGAGCACGGTGACGCCCAAGAGAAGCAAATCCGGCGCGTGCTGCTGCTGGGCCTTGACCGCCCATTGCATCATCTCGCGACCGCCACAGGTGTGCAG
>CAYVDZ010000825.1:808-2876 GCA_964450575.1 uncultured Opitutus sp. | reverse complement strand
CGGCCTGATCATCATGGACTTCATCGACATGAAGGAGCGGCGCCACCGCAACGCCATCTATGAAAAGATGGTGGAACTGATGTCCTCCGACAAAGCGAAGAACCACATCCTTCCGATCTCGCAGCTCGGCATCATGCAGATGACGCGGCAACGCCAGCAGGAATCCCTTTCGAGCAATCTCTACACCGATTGTCCGTACTGTCGCGGCCGCGGCATCGTGAAGTCCGCAACCACGATGAGCGTCGAGTTGCAGCGCAAGTTGAGCTCGGTCGTCCGCCGCCTCCAGCTGCGCAACGACGGCAAGGAGTACTCACTCCGCGTCATGGTTCACCCGAGTATCCTCGAGCGCCTGCGCAGTGAAGACGCTGATCTACTCGTGCGAATGGAGAAGCTCTTCGGGGTGAAGTTGGCGTTCCGCGCCGACCTCAACTACCACGTCGAGAATTTCAAAATCATCAACGCCATCACCGGCGAAGAATACCGCTAAGCCGGGTACCAAACTGATTCTCCTTTTCGAGCGGCCGCGGGAGAAATCCTGCGGCCTTTTTTGTGCGCCGCCACCCGAAAGCGGACGCCACGGTTGGAGCCCCCCGCGGACCCGCGGTCAGCAAGGCTCGATCAGTGAGTCGGCGGAGCGCTTGAGCATCGAGCCGTCTCGTGAACTGAAAAGACCCCGACTTCCGTCGGGGTCTTTTTTTTGGCCCCTTACGACCGTTACGCCGTGATCGTTATTACCACCGAGAACTGCGGAGGAAGGCCATTGCCAGGATTCAGCAGCGCGATGAGGCGGATAGCCGTGGTGATGAACTCCTCACCACGGAACGTTTCAGGGAGACCGTGCCTCCCCGTCCACCAGCGGATGCACGCGCGCTACCCATTCCTCCACCGGGCGGCCTCCACCGAGATGCTCGACCACGATCCGCTCCACCCGTTCAGGCGTGACTTCGCCGTACCAGACGCCCCCGGGATAAACGACCATCCATGGCCCGCCGTGACACACGCGAAAACATCCCGCTTTCGTCCGCATCACCGGCAAGTCCAGCTTCTTGATCTTTTTCTTCAGCGCATCCCACGCCGCATCGCCTTCCGAAGCGCTGCAGCAATTAGGCCCAATGCACAGAAACGCATGACGCTCCGCATTCGGTAGCCCCGCCTTTTCAAATCCCTCGTCGATTTTGCTCCGTTTCGTCATGCCCTATTTTACCTTGGCCACCCGGGCAGTCGTCAAAGCTAACTTGCGTCCGAGCCCAGCCCTACCGTGGCGCTGGGTGCTTGAGCCTGCGAGCGAGAACCCGAGCCCCCCGGATCCACGCGCTTCAACTCAAGCCAACGCAGTCTGAAGGAAGCGCAGAAAATTTCCGTGCATGATTCCGTTCACGTCTTCGTCCGAGTAACCGCGCCCGCGCAACAAAGCCGGTAGTCGCTGCAGGTCTGCGATCGAGTCCACGTCCAACGGAGTCTGCTCATTTCCAAACGCCCCATCCAAATCGCTCCCCAGCCCCACCTGCCGCGCACTTCCCGCCAGCTGGCAGTAGTGATCAATGTGGTCCACCAGGGTCTCCAGCTGGAGATTTGCTGATTGCGGGGTGGTCACTCGCCGCTCCCAACCAGGAATCATCATCCAGGCGTCGAGCGTGACGCCCACTACCGCGCCCCGTTCCACCAGCGCCCGAAACATGTCGTCGCTGAGCTGGCGCTGATGCGGCACCAGCGCCCGCGCATTATGATGGCTCGCCCACACCGGACCCCGAAACACCTGCAACGCCTGCCAGAAACACGCGTCGCTCAAATGGGTCACATCCAGAATCAGACCCAACCGGTCCGCCTCCCGCAGCAGCTCCAGTCCGCGTTCCGGAAACGGCCCTTCCGTGCTCGTGCCCTGCGCATAGACTCCCGGTCCATAATGTGCCGGCCCCAGCACGCGCAGGCCATCCGCCCACGCCCGTTCCAAATGTGATATCGTGATCAGCGAGTCGGCGCCTTCCAGACTGCGGATGTATCCAATCGGCAAATGCGCCGCCGTCTTCTCATCGGCATCCTGCCACCGCGCGAGGTGGGCGGCCAGCGC
>CAYVDZ010000825.1:0-798 GCA_964450575.1 uncultured Opitutus sp. | reverse complement strand
CCGTCCGGCGAGAGTTTGAGGACCGTCGGCCGCCCGCCGCATTCCGGATCGCGACCATCTCCCCGGCTTCCTCCAGCGCCCGATACCAGGCGAGCTGAGCCTGCGTCATCGCCCACGCCTGAGCCGGCGAACGCCACCCAAACACCGGGCTGAACGCGTCGTGCTCCAGCCGGGCGAGCTGCGTCGCCACACACACTGCAACCCGCGCCCGACGCATTTCCGGCAGGCATACGGTCCCCCGACCGCGATCGGGCTTGTCCTTGAGATGCGCCTCCCGCTGCCGGATCTCCGCCAGCGGTCGGGTCAGATCGCGATTCCATTCGATGGCGTTGAGCGCCAGATCCAGGTGAGCGTCAAAGATAAGTGGATACGAAGTCATCGTCTTGAATTCAACCGGACCGCTCAGAGCACCATCCCGAGCAAAAGCACAAACCCCAGACCCACGAGGCCAATGATCGACTCGGTCACTGTCCACGTCCGCAACGTCTGCCCAACAGTCAGTCCCAGGCAGTCCTTCACGATCCAGAATCCGCCATCATTGAGGTGGGAAAGAAAGAGCGAACCAAACCCGAGCGAAACCACCAGCAGTTCACGACTGACTTCCGGATGCGCCGCAAGCACGGGTGCGAGCAAACCCGCCGCCGTCGTGATCGCCACGGTGGCGGATCCGGTGGCCACTCGGACAAACGCCGCCACCAACCACGCGTAGAGCAAAGGCGGCAGACTAAACGCCCCCGCCAGCGAGCCCAAGGCGCCCGCCACTCCCGCCTCGAGCAACACGCGGGCAAAGCCCCCACC
>CAYVDZ010000824.1:0-2881 GCA_964450575.1 uncultured Opitutus sp. | reverse complement strand
TAGACGTACCCAGCGGGTAGAGCGTTCTCACCCGAAAGGTCGCCTCTCCCGCAACCGCCTCTGATCGGCGGCCTTCGCCGCAGTTGAGTTTTCTGGCCCGACACCCATAGTCCGACCGCATTCGCGCCGAATGGAACTCCGCACCTTTCTCGGGCGCGAAGACTGCCGTAGACCGCGCCCTTGTCATTTCCTCTTTCCCCTGCTTTCAGATCCACCTTCCTTCCCATCCATGCCTCCCGAGCCCGCCAAGCGCGAAAACCTCATCCTGAATCTGCTCTGCAATCTGGCGGTTCCGACCTTCGTGCTGATGAAGCTCAGCAACGAAGATCGCCTCGGACCGCAATGGGGCATGGTGGTCGCGCTCCTGTTTCCCCTCGGCTACGGCATCTACGATCTGATCAAGCGGAAGAAGGCGAATATCTTCTCCATCGTCGGCATCGCGAGCGTCCTGCTCACGGGAACGCTGAATCAAATGAAGGCCGACGGGCTGTGGTTCGCGGTCAAGGAAGCCGCCATCCCCACGCTTTTCGGCGCGGCGGTTTTGATTTCCATGCGGACGAAACGCCCGCTCGTGCGCGAACTGCTCTGGAACGACCAAGTCATCAATACCGCGCGCGTCGATTCGGTGCTGACCGAAAAGGGCCAGCACGGTGAACTCGATCAGCTGCTGCGCCGTGCCAGCTTTGGCCTTGCCTCGTCCTTTTTGCTCAGCGCTGTGCTGAATTTCGGTCTCGCACGCTATCTCCTCCAAAGTCCGGCCGGCACTCCTGAGTTCAACGCCGAACTCGGAAAAATGAACGGTTTGAGTCTCCCCGTGATCATGCTCCCAACCATGATCGTGACCATGTTCGTGTTCTGGAAACTAATGAGCGGCCTGACCCGGCTGACCGGTCTTGAGATCGATGAGATCTTCCACGGCGGCGCCGCGGCCAAGCCAAAGTCAGCTCCGTAACCAGGCTTCTTAAACAAGCGGGAAACGGCCGTTTCCCTAAACCTGAATCCACGCCTGCGTCCGGTCGCCGTTGGGCGGCGACCGGAGCCGAAGGTAGTGGCGGCTTTGTTCGCGAACGCGCAGCTCAACCGCGCTTCCCGATCGACACGTACTCCCGCTGCTTCGAACCGACGTAAATCTGACGCGGCCGGTAGATCCGCCCCTTCGGGTTCGATGCCACTTCTTTCCAGTTCGCGATGTAGCCCGGGACGCGTCCGATCGCGAACATCGTTGTAAACATGTTCATCGGAATGCCGACCGCTCGCATAATGATGCCGGAATAGAAATCGACGTTCGGATACAACTTCCGCGAAACGAAATAATCGTCCTTGAGCGCCGCCTGCTCGAGATTTTTCGCGATATCCAGGAGCGGATCATTGATGCCGAGTTTATTGAGCACGACGTCGCAGGCCTCCCCAATGATCTTCGCCCGCGGATCAAAATTGCGATAAACCGCATGGCCAAAGCCCATCAGCCGATTGCTCCTCGAACCCGACTTGGCCGCCGCGATGAAACGGGTGCCATCGTCACCTTCGTCGTGAATCGACTGTAGCATCTGCATCACCGCGACATTGGCGCCGCCATGCAACGGACCCGACAAGGCACAGACGCCGGCAGAAATTGACGCGAACAGGTTGGCCGCGCTCGAACCTACCATGCGAACCGTCGAGGTGGAGCAGTTCTGTTCGTGATCAGCGTGGAGCAGCAGAAGGAGGTTCAACGCTTTCGCCACTTCCGGGGCGGCATTGTGATCCTGATACGGTTCCGAGAACATCATGTGCAGGAAATTCTCTGCAAACGGCAGCTCCTGCTTGGGGAACATATACGGCAACCCGTGGGTGTACCGGTAGATCATCGCCACCATCGTGCGGATCTTCGAGATCGCGATCGCCGCCGCGAGGTCGAAGGTCTTCAGATCCTTCTCAAAATTGTTCGTCGCCAGATCAGGGTAATACGCCGGCAGCGCGCTGACCAGGGCCGACAACATCGCCATCGGCGATCCGTTGGTGGGAAAACCTTCGAGGATTTTCTGCATCTGCATTTCCACCGCCGCGTTCTTGCGCAAACGCAGGCCAAATTCTTTCCGCTGAACGGCGTTTGGAAGCTCCCCGTAAATAATGAGGTAGGCCGTTTCAACGTAATCACTCTGATGGGCGAGCTGCTCGATCGGGTAACCGCGATGACGAAGGATACCGTTATCCCCATCGAGGAAGGTAATCTGACTCTCGCACGACCCCGTGTTGCCGTAGCCTTGGTCGTAAGCAATGTAACCGGTGGCCGCGCGTAACGTCCGCGTATCGATTGCTTTTTCCCCTTCGGTGCCTTCCATGATCGGAAGGGGGTATTCTTTGTCTTCGAGCTTCAGCAAGGCAGTCTTGGCCATATTCCGTCGAGCCAACCCAATTCCCCGCCACTGGCAAAGAAAAGTTTGCGCACGCGTGAGAGATGCGCGGCAAATAAGCACGTCACGAGGCTGGGTTTAGTTGGATTTCTTGTAGCTTGGGGCCGAAAATAACGCGTCACCTTCGCGCGTGGGCCCTCATCGCCCATTAATCGGGCGCAGGTAACCAACGGGTCACTCCGCCGCCACCGCCGCGAAGTTTCGATAGATCTGCAGCCCTTTGGCCTGGCTCTTCTCGGGATGAAACTGCGTCGCGAAAACCCGCCCGCGCGCGATCGCCGCACAAAACTCGCCACCGTAGTCACACGCCGCCAGCACCAGCGCACGATCGGTCGGCACACAGTGAAAGCTGTGCACGAAATAAAACGCCTCCCCCTCGGTCCGCAGCCCCGCCGCGAGGGGCGAATTCGGCTGCACGAATCGCACCGTGTTCCAGCCCATGTGCGGGATCTTGATCTCCCGCGGACGTTGGAAACGCACCACATTAC